>SCTU01000111.1 GCA_004297315.1 Dehalococcoidia bacterium
GACGTCTTCTTCGAGCCGCTCCTGGAGGTAGCGATAGTTAGGCAGTCCGGTAAGCAAGTCGTGCCGCGCACCGTACGCTGCCTGCTCGTACAGACGCAGGCGCTCGATCGTGACGCCAAGCAGGCCCGCGACCTCCTCCAACGCCTCGAGTTCGCCCTCGCCGTACCCGGCGACACTCGACTTCACGAGCACAAAGACTGCCGCCGTGCGGGTGCCCTGCCGCACGGGCACGGCTGCCACCTCGACGGCGTCGCTCCCGAGGGCGCTCCAATCGAGGCCCGTGTAACGCGGGTCGTCGCGGCGGATAGCCACGGCCGCGCCCCCAGCGACGGGGACCGAGACGATCGACGACTCCAGCCATGCGGACTCGGTCGCGGTCTCGGCCTCGGGGTAGGTGGCGTACGGCTCCACCATCCTCCCGTTGTCGTCGATCAGGAGCATGCAGGCACGGTCGAACGGGATCAGCCAGCGCACCTCCTCCGCAAACGCCGCAAACGCCTCGCGCAGGCTCACCACGGAGGCGACGATCCGCGCGAGGTTGGAGAGTGCCTGGATGTGCTGCGCCCGCGCAGTCGCCTGCTGGTAGAGCGCTGCGCCGTCGAGCGCCAGCGACAGTTGCTCGACCGCGCGCTCCACGATCCGGACCTGCTCATCGTCCAGGTCCTCCAGCAACTCGATGACCACAGTGCCCAGGGCCTGCCCTTTCGGGCGCATCGGCACGGCCACACCGCCGAACTCCGGGGGGGCCATGAAGGCGGGCCGGACATCCTTCGCGTCCCAGCGCTGAGGTGCGCGCAGCGTGAGCCAGGGGTGCGCGACGTCGGGCGCTCCGGCTCCGCGCGTCGCGAGGGGTTTACCACGCTCGCCAAACGCGGAGACGGGCAGGAGCGCACCTGTCTCCTCGAACCGTGCGATGTAGAGCTGGCGGTATCGGACGAGCGTGGCAAGCGCCTGCGCAAAGCCGAGTTGCAGTCGCTCCGTGTCCGCTGAGGACTGCATCGTGCGGGCGATCTCGGCGAGGCCCGACAGCTCGCGGATCCGCTGCCGTTGCAGCGCCTGAAGCGCGTCCGCCTCCAACTGGCATGTGAGCGCAAGGGCGAAACGGACGAAGCAGTCGACAGTGGCCTCGCCCCACCCAGTCCCGACTCGGGACACGGCTACCAGAACCCCTTTGGCTGAGCCATCCGCAGTTTCCCCGTCATTGCCCGTGCCGGCGACAAGGGGCAGCAGCACGACGGTCTCGGCACCCATGGCCGTGAGCGGCGCTGGCAGCGGTCCGACGCCTCCCCGACCCAGTACGAGCGCCGTCGAGCGGCCTCGGACGAGGCCCGCCCATAGAGCCTCGCCCTCGCGCACCCAGGCCTCGCCCGGGGACTGGCTCGACACTTCTGCCACCACGCTCAAGCGCTGGGCGGCCCGGTCGGGCCGGAGGAACGCCACTTCGGCAGCGCCTGTCCGCGTCACCAATACCTGCAGGGCGGCGTCCACGCCACGCTCGAGCGAACCCTCGGCGGCGATGGCCTGGACGGCGTCCGCGACCATGCGCTCGCGGTGCGCTGTCGCCAGTTCGGCGCGAAACAGGCCGGCGTTTTCGAGCGCCATCCCGAAGGCACGGCCGATCAGCAGGAGCAGGCGCATGTCCGAGTCGCTCCAACTGGCACCCGTCCCGCAGAGCGCGAACGCACCGAGCCGCCGCCTCCCGGCGACCAGCGGCACCGCCGCGAATGCCTCACCCACCACTGCGAGGAACTCGGCGCCTTCGGGGTCGCTCGACGACAGCGGACGGCCGCTCGCCGTAACCCGTTCCAGCAACGAGGCCGGCAGCTGAGGCGCGCTGAAGTCGGTGCAGTCCACGGGCACCGCGAGGTGGAGCGCCTCGGGGCCGTCGCCGCGGCGGTGGTAGGCCTGGGCGGAGCGGGCGTCGAGGAGTCGGGCGACGAGTCGCGCTGCCCGCTCGAGTGCGGCGGGGTCGTCCATCGGTTCCGCGAGGGCGAGCGAGACCGCGTTGATGATCGCGAGACTCCGGTTGCGCGCCTCGATGGTGGCCGCGCGGCGTCCGACTTCCGCCTCGATCATCTGGTCCCAGCGCCGGGCCTGCTCGACGGGCAGGCGTGCATCCCGCACCGTGGGACTGTCAGGCTCGGCGCCGCGGCGGTGTCCGGAAGGCTCCCGAGGGAGGGCGACGCGGGCGGCGAGCGCCCCCAGCGGCAGCGAGATCAGCGCGAGGTCGGGGAGGAACCCGACGAGCGTCCCGGCGACGGCCGCGAGTGACACCGCGAGGAAGACGACGCCGCGCAGCGCGCGCTCGTTGTTCGGGCATACCCTCGCTGTTACGATTTGAGGCAGCCACATGCCAGACGGTATCCCCCCTTATGTCCTCGTCGCCCGGATCGGCTCGATCCTCGGCATGTCGTTCGCCCTGGCGATCGGCTTGCTGATGCTGATCGGCGGCTGGTTCGTGTGGTCAGCCGTCGCGTTCGCCGCGTTCGTCCCTTCATTCGGGCTCATGGCCTACGTGGAGCGCAGGGCCGCAGCGGCGCGACGAAGCGCCCCGCGCTAGACGGCTCATCTTCGATAGTCGGCAGATGGGGCGCGCGCTCTAGGCCTCTGCGGAGTGGCGAAGCCGCACGCGAGGCTCTCGGACTTGCTCGCCGAGCGTGCGGATGCAGGGGGTGCCGCGCACCGCTAGGGAATCATCGACCGCCGGGAACGGCTCCGCAGGTGGCGGCGGCTATTCCTCCGCGATGGTGACGCTGAGGATTTTGTCACCGGGATCGCGGTCGCGTTCCGGGTCGCGCGGCCGGAGGGCGAGGACCGCCTCCATGCCCGAGGTGACCCGTCCAAAGGCGGTGTACCGGCCCGTCAGGTGCGGCGCGTCCCCCAGCATGATGTAGAACTGCGAGCCGTTGGTGTTCGGCCCGGCGTTCGCCATCCCCACGATCCCCTGCACGTAGGGCGTGGGCGAGAGTTCATCCTTGAAGCGGTAGCCCGGGCCGCCGCGGCCGGTACCGGTCGGGTCGCCACCCTGCGCGACAAAGCCAGGGATCACGCGGTGGAAGGTACAGCCGTCGTAGAACCCCTCGCGGGCGAGGAACACGAAGTTGTTCACCGTCGCGGGCGCGACATCGGTGAGCAACTCGATCGTGACGTCTCCGCGGTCCGTCTTCATCAGCGCGGAGTACTTCTTGCCGGTATCGATGGTCATCGACGGTGGGCCGTCGTACTGCTTCGCCATGGGCGGCTATCCCTTCTCGACGATCGTGATGCTCTTAATCACGTCCGGTTTCGGCGGGTTCGGCTTCGACGGGTCGCGGAGCGTGATCTGGCGCACGACGTCCATCCCGGCGGTCACGCGCCCGAAGGCGGTGAAGTCGGGCTGCAGCCCCGGTTGAGGCGTCAGCGTGATGAAGAACTGCGAACCGGAGACGCCCGCCGGCGACTTCGCCATCGCGATCACTCCGGCGGCCAGCGGCACGGTGTTCTTCTCGACCTCGAGGAAGTAGCCGGGCCCGCCTGACCCCGTGCCAGACGGGTCGCCGCCCTGCGCGACGAAGTCGGCGAGCACGCGGTGGAAGGTGAGGCCGTCGAAGAACTTGTTCTTCGCGAGGAAGACGAAGTTGTTGACGGTCTTCGGCGCGTCGTTCGCAAGCAGGTCGATGTGGATCTCGCCGCCCTTCTCCAGGGCGATGACGGCCTCGTATTGCTTGGCCGTGTCGATCGTCATCGGCGGCCGGGCGCTGTACGTACGCTGCGGCGTCGGGCTCGTGGACGCGGTCGACGTCGGGGTGGCAGTGGCGGTCGCCGTCGGCGTCTCCGTGGGGGTAGGCGTCGCCTTCGTACGCCTGCTGTTGTTCGAGGCGAAGAAGGTCCCGGCGCCCAGGCTCAGGAAGAGCACGATGATGCCGGTGACGAACAGCACGCGCATGTTCCGCTGCATCCAGCCCATGATGCCGGGGTATTCGAATTTCGGACCCGCGGCGACGCTCGCCGGGATCGGTGCCTGACGTTGCATGCGGCGCTGGCGTCGGCGCTGGAGCTTCTCCTGCTGCCTGCGGTCGTGCCGGTCGTTCGTCACTCGTGTCCTCCACGCGCGTCGCCGGGCGCGGCTGCGACCATCGAACGGATCGCAGCGCACAACGCCTCGGGCTGCCTGCTGGCGAGGTGCGTGCGCTTCCCGTCGCGCGTCCGCACCGCTACGCCGAAGCGTACCCCGGGGACGGAGTAGGCGCGCCGCTTGCCCGTGGAGAAGCGCAGCCCCCACCCGCCGTAAGCCAGCCACCCATACGGCTCCACCTCGGCGCCGAGGACTTCCGGCCAGCGGCGCACCGCGCCAAGGGGGCCCCAGCCATAGCGAAGCGCGTCGCGCGAGACCTCGATGCGGAGCGCCCGGAACCAGACGCCGAGCGCCACGAATACCGCCACGACCGCCCCAAGCACGGCCACGCCGAGGACGCGGGCGATGCCGGTCTCCCCGCGCCAGGTCGAGACGAGACCGAATAGCGTGGCGGGCGGGCCGAGCCAGATGGTCGCCTGCAACCACCACGGGTTGGGGACGGACTCGGCGTAAATCGGGCCAGTCTGGGCGGTCATGGTGCCCCCGGCAGGATTCGAACCTGCGCACCTGGCTCCGGAGGCCAGTGCTCTATCCCCTGAGCTACGAGGGCGCGACCGCGGTCAGGTCAGGATACGGACGCCCTGAGGGGCGGGCAATTCAGGCCCGCAGCCCGGCGAAGAACGTGGCCACATCGCGCGCAAACAACTCAGGCTCCTCGAACGCGGCGAAATGGCCGCCCCGTGGCTGTTCCGAGTAGTGGACGAGCCGCCCCATGCGCTCCACGACCTCGCGCGACGCTGCCCACGGCTCGGCGGGGAACCTCGCGAAGCCGAGCGGGACGCTATCGGGAATGCGGCTGGCCATGGGCTCAACCGTGTGCGCCCGCTCGTAATAGATCCGGCTCGCCGAGAGGATGTGGCCCGTCAGCCAGTACAGCGTGACGTTCGTCAGCACCCGGTCACGATCGAGGCGATCCCAGAGATCGTCGCCGTGGTCAGCCCAAGCCCAGAACTTCTCGAGGATCCACGCGAGCAGGCCGACCGGTGAGTCGTTAAGCGCGTATCCGAGGGTCTGCGGGCGCGTGCGTTGGATACGCGAGTACCCGGTCTCCTCCGCCTCGAACTGCTCCCGACGTGCGCGATATGTTCGCTCGGCCTCCGACACCGGCGCGCCCTCAGGTGGGGGTGGAGCGCCCGTCACGAAGTTCAGGTGGAGGCCAATCACCGCTTCGGGATGCTGCCGCGCGAGCGCCGTCCCGATGATCGCGCCCCAATCCCCGCCCTGGACTCCGTACCGCTCGTAGCCGAGTTCGCGCATCAGCGAATGCAGCCGTTCCGCGATCCGGCCCGGGTGCAGGCCTGGTGCGCGAGGCGTGTCGGAGAATCCGAACCCCGGCAACGACGGCACGATC
>SCTU01000112.1 GCA_004297315.1 Dehalococcoidia bacterium
GTCGATCCAGGGGAACGAGCCATACGGCCGGTTGAGGACGTTCACGCGGATCTCGTTCTTCACCACGTCGCGCTGGTTGTCCAGTTCAGCCTGCGTGATCACGGGGCCGCGCATCCGGTCGGCCTCCATCCACAGCGCGAGTTCGAGGGTGTGCGAGGGCAGCACCTCGAAGTAGTTGGTGAAGTCGGTGCGCGTGGAGCCGTTGAGCAGGCCGCCGTTCGCCTGGACCAGTGCGACCAGTTCCATCTTCGCCATCTGCGGCGAACCCTGGAACATCAGGTGTTCAAACAGGTGCGCGAAGCCCGTCCGCCCGCGCGGCTCGAGGCGCATCCCCACGCCGTAGTACACGGCAACGCAAATCACCGGCGCGCTGTGCTCCGGCGACACCACCACGCGCAGCCCGTTCGCGAGGGTGCCGCGCTCCACCGGGACACGGAATGCGGCGGCGGCCTCGGCTGGGGTCACGGCGGCTCCCTCGGCGGATTTCCACGAATCTGCGGATTCGATGGTACCGCCAGCAGCGAGTTCGGCGGAGCGGGGGGCACTCGCGTGCCGGTGTACGATCCCGCGTATGAATCCGACCACGCGCGCCCTACTGTTGGCCGGGATCGCCTCGGCCGCCGCGGTCACAGCCGCGACTGTGGCGCCGTGGTACTACCAGCCGCGCACCCTCACGCGCGCGATGCAGCGGCGCTGGGGCTACGGCGCCCTATTCGAGGTCGACACTGACGAGCCCGTGTTCGCCCTGACCTTCGACGACGGCCCGCATCCCCCCTATACCGATGCCGTCCTCGACCACCTCGCCGCCCATGACGCGCGGGCGACCTTCTTCTGCATGGGCGAGCAGGTCGAGCGGCACCCCGCCACCTACGCCCGCATCCGTGCGGAGGGCCACGAGGTGGGAAACCACTTCTGGGACGACCGCCTGGGCGTCACGCTGACCGGCGAGGAGACGGTCGCGTCCCTCGAACGCACCGAGATGGTCCTCGGCGACGCGAACCCGGCACGCCTTGTCCGCCCCGCGAGCGGCTTCATCCGCGCCGAACAGCGGCGGCTGCTGGACGAGCGCGGCTACCACATCGTGATCGGCAGCGCCTACACCTCGGACGCCACAAACCCGCCCGTCTCCTACATGAAGTGGGCGCTCAAGCAGATGCTGGAGCCCGGCCGCATCGTGATCCTGCACGACGGCCGGAAACACCGCCAACGCACCGTCGACGTCCTGCCCGAGGTCCTGGACGAGGCCGCGCGCCTCGGCCTGCGTGCGGTCACCGTCTCCGAATTGATAAAAGCGGCGCGTACCTAGCGAACGAGGTGGGGCAAGATGGGCGAGTTCAAGAAGTTCCTGCTCCGGGGCAACGTCGTCGACCTCGCGGTTGGCGTCATCATCGGCCTCGCCTTTGGCGCGGTGGTCACCGCCTTGGTCGAGGGGATATTCACGCCGCTGATCGCAGCGGTCGTCGGGGAGCCCGACTTCTCCGCGATCGGCGTCACCATCAACGGCAGCCGTCTGGAGATCGGACGCTTCCTCAATGCCGTCGTGTCGTTCCTGAGCGTCGCCGCCGCCGTGTTCTTCCTGGTCGTAAAGCCGGTGAACCACCTGACCGCCCGTGCCCGCACGGAGGTCCCGGCCGAACCGACGTTGCGGAAGTGCCCCGAGTGCCTGATGGACGTGCCGCGTGCGGCGAGGCGCTGCGCGCACTGCACGAGCGTGCTCGCCGCGGTCTAGCCTCCGAGGACTGCCTTCAGCGCGCCCTCGACCTCCTCGCGCGGCGCGTACGCCTCGAAGCGCGCGCGCACGCGTCCCTCTCCGTCTACCACGAACGTCCACTCGTCCGTGTGCAGTCCCCACTCGGCGAGGACCGGCGTGCGGCGCGCGCGTGACAGGTCGCCCTTGATCTCGTGCGGGTTCTCGTACAGGTCGACATGGATGAACTCCGCCCGACCGGTGTAGTCGCGGGCGAGCAGCGCGAGGTCCTCCACCTGCGGCCCGCAAAGCGGCGTCGTGCAGAACGCGGGGGAGGCGAACACGACCACGAACGGACGGCGCGCCGCGAGAGCGTCCGCGATCCGCACGCGGTAGAGCGCCGGGTCGGGCTGGGAAGCCGTGGTCAGTTCCGCCAGCGACCCCGCGTCGCTTGCCACCCGGTTGCGGCTCGCGGGTGCCCGGCCGCCGGCAGCGACCGCCTTCGGCTCAGCCGCGACCTCGGCCGGGAAGGACAGCCGGACGGCCCTCGCCGCCAGCGGCACGTCGACCTCGACCGTGTACGTGCCGGGCTTTGGGAAGTTCGCCTGCGCCACGTATATGCCGCGGGTGCCGGCCGGGAAGGGGCGGTAACGCGCGGTGATGGTCTGACGGTTGTCGCCGCGGCGCACGGTGACCGGCAGCGTCTCGGGGCGCACGAGTTCGTCGCGCGAGATCACGGCGAAGGCGATGCGCTGCGTCCCCGTACCAAGGTCAGGTGTGCCGAAGATCACGTCGAGGCGGTTCGCCTTATCTCGGTACAGCGGGTAGCCACCGGAGAACGGGTCCTCCACCCGTGGCAATGTGCCGCCGTCTCCTCCGCAGGCCACGATGGCGCCGGCGAGCATGCCGAGGAGCACGAGCAGGGCGGCCGGACGACGTCGCATGGCATCCTCGGAACGCGGGTGGGAAGGCGATCGTATCGTCTGTGGCGTTACGCTCGCCTCCGGGGGAACGAGGATGCGGAATGAGGCATGTACTGGCGGCGGACATCGGCGGGACGCAGATGCGCGCGGCCGTCGTCCGCGAGGACAGCACGATCCTCGCCCGGATGAGCGCGCCCACCGCGCCCGCCGAGGGCTTCGAGGCCGCCACGGAGCGCCTCGCGCTGCTCTTCCAGCAGGTCGCCGCGCGCGCCCTCGCGCCTGACCTGCTCGCCATCGGCATCGCGACCGCCGGCCCGGTCGATCCGACGGACGGCACCTACCGCCACCCGCCCAACCTCGAGGGCTGGCACGGCCGGTCGATGGCGCCGGTGCTCGCGGAGACGCTCGGGATGCCTGTGCGCGTGGGGCACGACGCGACCCTGGCGGCGCTGGCGGAGACGCGCTGGGGCGCACGCGCCGGAGCGAAGCACCTCATCTACCTCACGGTCAGCACCGGCATCGGCGCGGGCATCATCGTGGACGGCCGCCCAGTGCTTGGCGCCTCCGGCGGCGCGGGCGAGGTCGGCCACCTGATCGTGAACCCGGGTGGAGGGAAGTGCGCCGCGGGCTGCCCGGGCTGCCTGGAAGGGAGCGCCTCCGGCCGCGCCATCGCCCTCGCGGCACGCGCGGTGGTGGAATCGGGCGAGCGCACCTCGTTGACCGCTTCCGCGACGGCGGTCGACGTCTTTGCGGCGGCCGATGCTGGCGATGCGGTCGCCGGTTCCATCATTGGCGACGCGATCGGTCATCTCGCCTCGGGGATCGCGAGCCTGCTCGCCGTCTTCGACCCCGAGGCGATCGTCCTTGGCGGCGGCGTGGCGGAGGCGCTGGCCTCGCGCTGGGACGCGCTCATCGAGGCGGTGCAGGAGCGCGCGCTGCCCCGCTACGCGGCAGGCGTCCCGGTCGAGCTCACGGCGCTCGGCGACGAGGTCGGGCTCCTCGGCGCGGCACTCTGGGCGTTCGACGAAGCCTAGAGGACCCGCGTTCGCCCTCGACGGCCGGGCACCGTAGCCTGCTTTCATGATCTTCGCGGAGTCGTTGTCGAAATCCTACGGCCGGGCACGCGTGCTGCGCGACGCCTCATTCATCATCGGCGACGGTGAGCGGGTGGGCCTCGTCGGCCCCAACGGGGCCGGCAAGTCGACGATCCTCGAGATCGTGGCGGGCGAGGAAGAGGCTGACGGCGGCAAGGCCGGCTGGCGCGGCGGCGACATCGGCTTCCACCACCAGGAGGCGCGCCTCCGCCCCGACCACACCCTCGTGGAGGAACTCTGGACCGCCTTTCCCGAGGCCCGCGCGATCGAGCTCGACCTCGCGGAGGTCGCACGGCGGATCGAGGCCGGTGACGGCGACCTCGACGCGCTGATCGAGGAGCAGACCGCGCTGTTCGAGCGGTTCGAGGCACTGGACGGCTACCGCATCGACCAGCGGATCGGGCGCGTGCTGGCCGGCCTCGGCTTCGGGACCTCCGACCGCGACAAGCGCTGCGGCGACTTCTCCGGCGGCTGGCAGATGCGCATCTCGCTCGCCAAGGTGCTCGTCCACCGCCCGCCGAACATCGTTCTCGACGAGCCGACAAACCACCTCGACGTGGCGGCGCGGGACTGGCTCGCCCTCGAACTGGCGGAGTACCGCGGGACGGTGCTGCTGGTCACGCACGACACGGAGTTCATGGACATCGTGTCGAACCGGATCCTCGAACTCAAGGACGGCAGCATCACCTCGTACACCGGGAACTACACCGCCTACCTGCGCCAGAAGGCCGACCGCATCTCGCAGCAGGAGCGGGCGGCCGCGCGCCAGGAGCGCGAACTCGAGAAGCAGACGAAGTTCATCGAGCGCTTCCGCTACAAGCAGACGAAGGCGACCGCAGTGCAGTCGCGCATCAAGGCGGTCGAGAAGATCGAGCGCATCGAGCACCCCAACGCGCGCGAGGCGACGGTCTCCTTCCAGTTGCAGGCGACCGGCCGCACTGAGCGCGACCTGCTGGCCGTCACGCACGTGGCGCACTCGTACGGCGACCACCGCGTGCTCACGGACGTGACGCTGCACGTCGAGCGCGGTGACCGCGTCGTCCTCGTCGGGCCGAACGGCAGCGGCAAGTCCACCCTGCTGAAGATCATCGCCCGCCGCCTCGACCCGACCGCGGGGAGCGTGCTGTGGTCGGACCGCGCCCGCCTCGGCTACTACGACCAGCACCAGGACGAGGCGCTGGAGGCCGGCCGGAGCGTGATCGAGGAGGTCCGTGCCGTCGCGACGGACGAGCCGGACGAGCGGCTGCGCAATATCCTCGGCCGCTTCCTCTTCCGTGGCGACGACGTCTTCAAGCCGATCTCGGTGCTCTCGGGCGGTGAGCGCAGCCGCGTTGCGCTGGCAAAGTTCCTGATCGAGCCCTCGAACGTCCTGCTCCTGGACGAGCCGACGAACCACCTCGACGTGGGCACGCGCCGGCGCCTGCTCGACGCCCTCGAGGGCTACGACGGCACGATCATCTGCGCCAGCCACGACGCCTCGATCCTCGAGCGCGTGGCGACGCGGGTGTACGAGGTGGACGGCGGCACGGCGGTCGAGCGCGAGGAGATGCGCCGCGAGTTGCCCGCGATGAAGCGGTCGCGCTGAGGCCCGCCGCCCGCTACGAGACGATGACCAGGATCTCGGCGGTCTGACCGACGACGCGCCACCAGTCGCCACCCGTGTCCGAGTCCGCGAACCAGATGTCGCGATGCGTCGCGGTCACCGCGCCGCCCGTGTCCTCGCAGGTGTACACGCGATTGAGCGGGTCTCCCACGATCAGGAAGCGCTGGCCCATGTAGGCCGCGGCACAGGACGCCGCACCCGCGTGTACGCGCTGGCCGTTGGCCATATAGCCGCAGAACCCGCCACCGTCCCCGACTGACCCGTTTCGTGTGCCGGACGAGCAGTAGTAGAACGTGATCGTCGCCTGCCCGTACGAAACCGTGTTGTAGCCGCCCGTGGCAGTTGCGGCCGGCGGAGTGCTGGCGGGGCTGGGCGTCACGGCCGCAGGGGCCGGGACGGCGGCTGGGACTGGCGCGGGCGTGGCGCTCCGCTTGACGAACACGACCGCGTCCGCACGCAGCAGTCCCGTCCTGAGCGTGCTGACGAACTCGGGCGCACCAGCGATGTAGCTCAGCCACCGCTGGCTGCCGGTATCCCAGCTGCTGATCGACTCCACCGCGAACGGCTGCGCCGCCACGAACGCAGCGAGGTCGCCCGTCCCTGCGATGGCCGCCACCGTCGCCCCGGGCGCGGGGGCAGCAAGGACGGCGGGCGTCCCCGCCGTCGCCGTTACCGCGGCCGGGGCGGGAAGCGCGGCCGGTAGGGTCCCCTGACGGCGGACGAAGACGGCCGTGCCTGCGGGCAGCGGTTCGTCCTCGATCGCGTTCACCGGCGATCCGGGGATGTAGGTCAGGAACCGCCGGGTCGTGAAGTCGTAGGCCGAGAGCGAGGTCACCTCGAACGGCTGGGCCGCCACGACGGCGCGCGGCGAGACGAGGCTGACGAGGCCGACGGTGACGCCGCCGGTCGGGGGCTCCGGCAACGCGAAGGCGACCGCCCGGTTCGCGTCGACGCTGGCGGCGGGCGTCGCCGGCTCGGTGTCGACGAGGTACTGCGACGCTGCCCAGCCGACGACCTCGCCCCACCGGACGAGCGTCCAGGCCATGCCGTCCGCCGTCGACCGCTGGCCCGCGTAGACAAGGTTGGAGCCGTCGGGAACGCAACCCAGCACCGCGCCGGAAAGGCCGGAGCCATCTCGCAGCCGGAGGCAGTCGCCCTGCGCGCTGACGTGCAGCGTGCTCGCGGCATCCGCGACGCCGACGCCAAGGGCCGCCGCGACGAGCAGCGTCGCGACAACGAAACCGGCGGTTATCCGCCGGTGAAGAGGCAAGAACAGGTGTACTGGTCGCTTGGTCATCCCGGAAACCGTACCGGCCTGCGCGACCTTTGGGAACCCCGATCGCACTCAAATGTTTAGAGGTCATAACGATTCCGGCGTGGGCTCGCCGCGCGGCGAATCTGCGGGATTCGTTACTACTTCCCCCCGGCAACGGGGTCGGATACGTTACGGGCCGAGCCGAGGTAGCTCAGTTGGTAGAGCACGCGACTGAAAATCGCGGAGTCGCCGGTTCAAGTCCGGCCCTCGGCACCAGCCCCTCCTCGACCCGTGCATTTCGCGGTCGAGGGCTCTGGATGGACGGCGGATGGCTCGCATCCTGGTAGCCGCCAGCACGCCCGGCGCCGGCGCGACCACGGTCGCCGTCGGGCTGGCGCATCGCCTCGCATACGCCGGCCGGGACGTCCGCATCGAGCGGCTCGCCGGCGATGAGCGTGCCGCGGCTGACGCTGCTGTCTTCGCCACCCTCGAGTTCTGCTCGTCTTCGGGCGTGCCCGTCGACGCTGCCTCCGTGCCGGACGGCGGCGTCGTGGTGATCGAGGCGCCGGCCGGCGTCGAGGACGCCGCAGCGCTCGCCTCGCGCCTCGGCGCGAAGCTCGTCGCGGTGGACGGTGGAAGGGGCGCGCCCTCGGGTGCCGCGCTCACGATCACGAACCGCGCCCGCAAGGGGGACGCGCGCACGTTGCCGGAAGACCGCCTGTTGGCCGCGCCAACGGTCGGCCAGATCGCGGAGACCGCCCACGCGCGCGTCCTCGTCCGCTCGCAGGAAGGTGACCGCGCCGTCATCGAGCACATCGTCATCGGGGCGATCTCGCACGACTCCGCGGACACGTACTTCGGGCGGTTCCCGCGCAAGGCCGTTGTCTGTCGCGCCGAGAAGACCGACCTCGGCCTGGCTGCGCTGCTGACGGGCGCAGAAGTCCTCGTGCTCTCCGGCGGCAACGACCCGAGCCCGTACCTGCTTGACCGCGCCGGTGCCAGCCGCGCCACCACGGTCCTGCTCACGCCAGAGGGTACCGTCGAGACCGTGCGCGACATCGAAGGCCTGTACGGCACGGCCCCGTTCTCGCACGCCGCGAAGGTGGAACGCGCGGGCGAACTGATCGCCGCCGCCCTCGACGACGCCACACTCGCCTCGCTGCTCGCCTGACGTTCGCCCGCCTACAAGCCCTTTGACGTGGCGCGCCACCTACTCCTGAACGACCCCGCCTTGTCACTGTAGACTGCGACGACACTGGTGCGTTCGCACTAGGACAGGTTTTGGTCGAGGAGCGTCGCATGGCCGCCACACGCCTGCTCGTAGGGACGCGCAAGGGCGCGTGGGTCTACACCGCCGATGCCGCACGCCGGGAGTGGAGCATCTCCAAGCCCATGGTGCCGGGCTGGAGCGTTTACAACATGGCCGTTGACACGCGGCGCGGCACGCCTCGGCTGCTGGCGGGAGGCGGCCACTGGGCGTGGGGGCCGTACCTCGCCCGGAGCGACGACGGAGGCGAGACGTGGGACCAGCGTTCCACGGGCCTCGCGTTCCCGACCGACATGGACGTGAAGCTGGGGTCGGTCTGGAATGTCCGCCCGGGACTCGCCTCGCAGCCGGGGGTCCTGTATGCGGGGACGCAGCCGGCGGGCCTGTTCCGCAGCACCGACTGGGGCGAGACCTGGGCACCGGTCGATGAGGTCAATCGCCATCCGCACCGTAAGTTCTGGGGCGAGAGCGGCGGTGGCGCCTCGACCTTGCACACGATCGAATTGCACCCCACCGACCCCGACTGCATGTACATCTCGGTCGCGACCGGCGGCACCTACGTCACCCGCGACGGCGGCAAGACCTGGGGGATCTGCTCGCATCGCGCGATCCCGACCAACCCGATGCAGAAGAAGATGTGGGAGGACCTAGCGGCGAACTACCCGCAGTTCGCGGACATGGACTTTCCCGTGCCCCCGGGAGTCGACCCAGCCGCGGTGAACGAGATGCACAAGATGCGTCTCGACCCGAAGAACCCGAAGCGGATCTGGGCCCAGACGCACGTCGGTGTCTTCCGCACCGACGACGGCGGCGAACACTGGGACGACGTGACGCAGGGACTGCCCTCGTTCCACGGCTTCCCGATCGGCGTCTCACGGAACGGCGACGGCGCCGCCTTCGTCGTGCCCCTCACGTTCGAGGCCGACAACTTCCGCGTTGTGGACGGTCAGTTCGCCGTCTACCGCACCCGCGACGGCGGCGCTTCGTGGCAACGGCTGACCGAGGGCCTGCCCGGCCCTGACGACTACCAGAGCGTCTACCGCGAGGGCGTGGACACCGATGACGAGGGCGGGGTGTACGTGGGCACGTCGAACGGTGCGGTGTTCGCCTCGCCGGACGGCGGTGACCACTGGCAGCGGCTGCCCGGCACCCTCCCGCCAATCCTGAGCGTGACTGCTGCGACGTATTAGGCGGCCCGCGCCGGGTTACGCGCCCTGCGCCTCGACGAGCGTCTTCAACTGGCCGAGTACCATCGCCCAGTTGGCGGAAGAGTGCTCTCGTGACTCCTCGTCGGGGACGTTGTCCTGCGAGATCGTGACGGTGGTCTTGCCGTTGTGCTCGCGTACGCGCTGCTCCACGCGCTGGCGGTTCTCCTCGGTGTCGGGCAGGCCGGAGAAGTTGCTCCAGTACGTGTAGGCAAGCCGCTGCTGCGGCTCGAAGGCGAGGACAGTGCCGCCGTCCTCGTAGGTCTTCCCCTCCCAGACCCCGCGGAAGACGATCCGGCCGCCGACCTTCCAGTCGGTGTCGAGCTCGGTGCCGAAGAAGTACTGCTTCACGAGCGTCGGGTCGGTCAGCGCAGCCCACACGCGCCCCACTGGCGCCGCGATCTCGACGCTGGCCTCCGCCGTCAATCCACTGGCCATCAGGTCCGCGCCCCTTCCACACGCGCGACCTCGCCGAACGACCGGGACAGGTCTGTCAGGTATCGCGTCACGCTACGGTCGTGGCCGATGACGAACCGGCTGATCGTGCGGAAGAGCGGGTGATAGACCTCGCCGGCCTCGGTCACGGAGACCGCGGTGCCGCCCGGTGCCTGCTGAAGCGTCACCGTCCACGTGCCGCCGAACATCCGGTTCGCCACGACGCGCCGGACGAGGCGCTCCGGCGGCACCGCCTCGATCGTCTCGAGGGCCAGGTCGCCCGCGTCGCGCCAGACCTCGTGCCCGTCGACGTCATCGAGGCGCACGGGACGCTTCACGTCCGACCGCCATGTCGCCTGGCCCCCGAAGTCGGCCACGCGCTCCCAGATCACCTCACGTGGCTGTTGGATGACAACCCGGCGCGAAACCGTATGGCCGCGCGGAAGAAACAGCCCGACGACTACTGGCGTCGCGACGAGAAACATCACGAGGCTGAGGACGGCGAGCGGTAGCGTCACGGTCGGTCCCTCGGCGCGGTGTGACCGACGATACAGCACGCCCGCGAGGTCGATGCAGGGGCAGTCCGCCTGCCCGTGCGCCGTCGTAGGGTGGGAGGCTCCTAGCGGAGGGGTCGTGGCGCGGTCGGCGTCGGGGTGGG
>SCTU01000007.1 GCA_004297315.1 Dehalococcoidia bacterium
ATGATCTTGCCCAGGACGGTGATATCCGGGCGCACCCCGTATACCCCCTGCGCCCCGCCGAGCGAGGCGCGGAAGCCGCTGATTACCTCGTCGAAGATGAGGAGCGCGCCGGCGGCGTCGCAGGCCGCGCGGAGGCCTTCGAGGTAGCCCTCGGCCGGATGGACGAGGCCCATGTTGCCGGCGATCGGCTCGACGATGATCGCCGCGACGGCACCCGGGTGCGCTTCGAACGCGGCACGCACGGCGTCCAGGTCGTTGTACGGCGCGACGAGCGTCTGCGCGGCGTATGCGGCGGGGACGCCCGCCGAGTCCGGGAGTGAGAGCGTCGCGACGCCGGAGCCTGCAGCGACGAGCAGGCCGTCGGCGTGGCCGTGGTAACAGCCGTCGAACTTCAGGATCAGGTCACGTTTCGTCGCGGCGCGCGCGAGGCGGATGGCGCTCATCGCCGCCTCGGTGCCCGAGGAGACGAAGCGCAGCATCTCGATCGAGGGGACGGCGGCGATGATCCGTTCGGCCAGCGCGGGCTCCGCCTCGGTCGGCGCGCCGAACGAGGTGCCGAGGGGCGCCGCGGACCGGATCGCGTCGACGACCGCCGAGTGGGCGTGCCCGAGGATCAGCGGCCCGTACGACTGCACATAGTCGAGGTACTCGCGCCCGTCGACGTCCGTGACGGTCGCTCCGCGTCCGGAGGCGACGAAGACCGGCGCCCCACCGACCGCGCGGTAGGCGCGGACCGGAGAGTCGACGCCGCCCGGCAGCACGCGTTCCGCGCGCTCCATCGCGGCCTGCGAATTGGGACGGGTCATCGGCGGTCCTCGCGCAGCCAGCGCGCGGCGTCCTTCGCGTGGTAGGTGATGATGATCCCCGCGCCCGCGCGCGCGATCGACGTCAGGATTTCGAGGACGACCCGGCGCTCATCGAGCCAGCCGTTCGCTACGGCCGCCTTCACCATCGCGTACTCGCCTGAGACGTTGTATGCCGCGAGCGGCAGATCGGTGCGCTCGCGCACGGCATGGATCACGTCGAGATACGGCAGCGCCGGCTTCACCATCACGATGTCGGCCGACTCCTCGATGTCCGCCTCCACCTCGCGCAGCGCCTCGAGGCCGTTCGCGGGGTCCATCTGGTAGCCGCGGCGGTCACCGAACTGCGGCGTGGAGCCCGCGGCCTCGCGGAACGGACCGTAGAAGGCGGAGGCGTACTTCGCGGAGTAGGCCATGATCGGTGTCGTCGCGAACCCCGCGTCGTCGAGCGCCTCGCGGATGGCACCCACCCGCCCGTCCATCATGTCGCTGGGGGCGATCACGTCGGCGCCGGCGCGCGCCGTGGAGACCGCCATGCGCGCGAGGAGGTCGAGCGACGGGTCGTTGTCGACCTCGCCGGTGGCCGTGAGGATGCCGCAGTGGCCGTGGTCCGTGTACTCACAGAGGCAGATGTCCGCGATCGTCACCAGCGAGGGGTCGAGCTGCTTCAGTTCGCGCATCGCCTGTTGGACGATGCCGTCGTCCGCGTAGGCCTCGGTGCCTTCCGGGTCTTTCGAGGCAGGCAGGCCGAAGAGCAGCACGGCACGGACGCCAAGGTTGCGCAACTCGGCGACCTCAGCGGCGAGCATGTCCACACTCAACTGGTACTGGCCCGGCATCGAGGTGATCTCGTTGCGGACGCCGTGGCCGTGCGTGACGAACATCGGGTAGACGAACTGCGACGGGTCGAGCCGCGTCTCGCGCACGAGGGCGCGCAACGTGTCCGTGCGGCGGGTGCGGCGGGTGCGTGTGAACTGTCCGAGGCGTGTGGTCGCGACCATCAGCGGACCTCCGTCCGTGCGGGACGTCGCGCGTGCAGGAAGGCGCGCGTGGCTTCCACTAACTCCTCGATCGTATGCGGCTCGGCGACGACGTCCACCGTGAGCCCGCGCTCGCGCGCCGTCTCCGCGACCACGGGGCCGATGCAGGCGATCACGGCGCCCCGCAGACTGCTGAGGTCGCCTCCGAGCATCGTCGCCAGATTCGTCACGGTGGATGAGGACGTGAACATCGCCACGTCCACCTGCCCCGCGCGGACGGCAGCCAGCACCTCGGCGGGCGGGTCGGCCGGCGGCGCGGCGAGGTAGAGCGTCAGTTCGTCGACCTCGGCGCCGGCGGCGCGCAACGCCGCAGGGAGGACGTCGCGGGCGCCCTCGGCCCGCGGCAGCAGCACGCGGGCCCCGGCAACGTGCGAGGCGAGCGCGCTTCCCAGCGCCTCACCGACCGCCTCCACGGGGACGAGGTCAGCGCGGAGACCTCGGGCGCGCAGCGCGTGCTCGGTCGCCGCTCCGATGGCTGCGATCCGCGTCCTGGCGAGGCTGCGCGCGTCGCCGCCGGCCTCGAAGAGCGCGTCGAGGAACGTGCCCACGGCGTTTGGAGACGTGAAGACCGTCCAGCCGTAGGCGCCCTCCGTGAGCGCGCGAGCGACACGGGCCGTCGCAGCCGCATCCACTCGCCGGTCGAGTTCGATCGCGGGGAGCAGTAGCGGATGCGCTCCCTCCAGCCGCAGCACCTCCGCGAGCGTCGAGGCCTGCGCGCGGGTGCGTGTGACGAGGACCCGCTTTCCGGCCAGCGGCGCGAGAGCCGACGGGGCCAGTGACTGCTGGAAGGCAGCGACGTCGCCGACGACGAAGAGCGCCGGGGCGCTCACGTGGGCCTCGCGCGCGATCTCGGCAATCGTGGCGAGCGTCCCCGTCACGGCGCGCTGGCGCGGTGTGCTCGCCTCCTGCACGACTGCGGCGGGAGTCGTGGCGACCCGCCCACCCTCGATCAACGCGCGGGCGATGCCGTCGAGCCGCGCGGCGCCCATCAACACGACGATCGTGTCGGCCGCGGTCGCGAGGCGTGCCCAATCGACGCCCTCGTGTGGCTTCGTCGGGTCCTCGTGCCCCGTCACCACCGCGAAGGAGGTGGCGACGGCACGATGCGTGACGGGGATGCCGCCCGCGGCCAGTCCACCGATGGCCGAGGTGATGCCCGGGATCACGGTGCAGGGCACGCCGGCCTGTGCCAGCGCGAGGGCTTCCTCGCCGCCGCGGCCGAAGACGTACGGATCGCCGCCCTTGAGGCGCACGACGCGCCGTCCGGCCAGGCCGTGCTCGACCAGCAGCGCGTTCGTCTCGTCCTGCGTCAGCGTGTGGTTGTCGGCGCTCTTCCCAGCGTCAATCCGCAGGGCATCGGCGGGCGCCTCGTCGAGCAGTTCGCTGGAGGCGAGGCGGTCGTACACGACCACCTCCGCGCGACGCAACGCCGCGAGCCCCTTCGCCGTGATCAGGCCAGGGTCGCCGGGCCCCGCGCCGACGAGCCAGACGTGGCCGAGGCTCACGAGACACCCCTCTCAGCGGCGAGCCTGAGCCGCTCGCCCAGACCGCGCCCGAGCGCCTCGGCGTCCGCGACCCGCCCGGTGGCGTCTCCGAAGACCGGCGCGCGGTCGACTTCGGGCGGGGCGAGCATCGCGCGGATCGCGAGCAGGTCGCCGTCGCGCTGCGCGAACGCGCCGACGCCCAGTTCACACCCGGCGTCGAGGGCCGCGAGGACTGCGCGCTCCGCTGTGGCCGCAAGCCGCGTTGGCCCGTGGTCGATGGAGGCCAGGATCGCCAACGTCGCCGCGTCGTCCGCGCGGCACTCGAGGGCGACGACACCCTGGCCGGGCGAGGGCAGGAACGCCTCTGCCTCGAATATCTCGGTGGCCTCGCCCAGGCGACCCAGTCGAAGCATGCCGGCCGCGGCGAGGATCGCGCCGTCATACTCGCCACGTTCCACCTTCGCGAGGCGCGTGTCGACGTTTCCCCGGATCTCGGCGACCTCGATGTCCGGGCGCAGGGCGCGCAGCAGTGCGGAGCGCCGGGTGGCGCTCGTGCCGACGCGTGCCCCTGCGGGCAGGTCGCGCAGCCGTCGCCCGCCGCGGCCGACGAAGACGTCGCGCGGGTCGGCACGTTCGAGCATTGCGCCGACAATCAAGCCAGGCACGACTGCCGAGGGCATGTCCTTGAGCGAGTGCATCGCCACGTCAGCGCGGCCGTCACGGACGGCATCACGCACGGCGGCGACGAAGACGCCTTCGCCGCCCATCGCGTGCAGCGGCGTCACCTGGTCGCGGTCGCCGCGCGTGGTCACCTCGACGAGTTCGACCGCGACCTCGGGGTGCGCCGCGCGGATCGCGTCGGCCGCCAGGCGCGTCTGCGCGAGCGCGAGCGCTGAATTTCGGGTGGCAATACGGAGTGCCGGCACGCTAGTCCGCTTCGGTTGCGCGTGTCTCGTCGAGGCGGAACAGGTCGCGCACCGTGTCGACGTATCCCTCCTGGTCGTAGCGTTCGTTCAGCGTCGCGATCGGCCCGGCGAGCAGTTGGTTTACGAGGCCGCGCGTCGCCGCCTCCATCAACTCCTCGACTTGCGCCCGGTCCTCGGGCCCGTCGAGGCGCAGCCGCCGCATCACCTTCGTGACCTCGGCGCGGCGCAGCGACTCGGTGCGGTCGGTGAGCGCCGCAATCGTCGGTGTGATGTGCAGCCGGGCAGACCAGGCGGCGAACCGAGCCGTCTCCTCAGTTACGATCGCTTCGACGGCTGCGGCTTCGCCCGTGCGCGCGGCGCTGGCGCGGTCGGCGAGCGCCTGCAGGTCGTCGAGGTCGTAGTACGTCACGCTCCGCAGGTTCCGCGCCTCCGGGTCGACGGTGCGCGGCATCGCGATGTCGACGATGAGCAGCGGCACGCCCTCGCGCTCGACCAGCGAGGCCTCGAGGCTGGCCCGGCTGATGAGCGGGGTCGCGGCGCCGGCGGCGCCGATCACCACGTGCGCGGCTGACAGCGCCTGTGGCAGCGACTCGAACGGGACCGCCGTCCCGCCGAGTGCGGCAGCGACCGCCTCGGCGCGGGCGAACGTGCGGTTCGTCACCACCACGTCACGTACGCCCGCCGCGACCATCGCCTGCGCCGCCAGCTGGCCCGCCTCGCCTGCCCCGACCACGAGGACGGAGGCGCTGCGGAGGTTCGGGAGGAGGGCGCGCGCCTGCTGCGCCGCGATGGAGGAGACGGACAGGGCCCCATCGCCGATACCGGTCTCATTGCGGGCGCGTCGCCCGGTCCGCACGGCGGTGTGGAACAGCCGCGAGAGCACCGCGTCCTGCGTCTCGGCGCGGACGGCCTCCGAGAACGCCGTACGTACCTGACCGAGGATCTCCGTCTCGCCCAGCACCATCGAGTCGAGACCGCTGGCCACGCGGTACAGGTGACTCACAGCCTCGACGCCGTGCCAGGTCTCGAAGTACCGCTCGACGACATCGCCGTCCGTGCCCAGTTCCTCCGCGAGGAACCGGACGACGGGGCGGGCCTCGTGCTCACCGGGGACGTAGAGTTCGACCCGGTTGCAGGTGGAGATCAGCGCCGCAGCGCCGAAGAGGCCCCGGGCGTGGCCGAGAATTTCGGGGACGCGCTCGGCCGGCGGCGTCAGCCGCTCGCGCACGTGTACCGGCGTCGTGTGGTGGGAGAAGCCGGCCGCCGTAATCATCGTGCGGGCTCCCGCCAGGTGGGCGAGGGGATGAGGCGGTCCCGCCGCAGGCCGTGCACGATGCGCGCGCGTGCGCCATCGAGGTCGCGCACGGAGATCAGGCGCATGACCTCGCTGTCGATTGCCTCTTGCCAACGGTCAGTGGGGATACGGTTCGGGCAGACGCTGCAGAGGAGGGGGGGCGGCGTCAGCGTGCGCTCGCAGCGGCTGGCGCACTCGCGGTCGCCGGCGCGCACCTCGCGCCGGACCTCGCCGAGGAGGTCGGCGAGAATCACGATGTCGTCCGACAGGAATTCGGTCAGCCGCTCTCGGAGCCAGCGCGCCATCGCCGGCGACGTGCCCGCCGTCGACGAGGCGATCTGGATCGGGCCCTTGCGCACGACCGAGGGGAGAATGAAGTCGCAGTTCGCGACGTCGTCCGCGGCGTTCACGAGGATGCCCGCGGCGCGTGCCTCGTCGGCGACTCGTCGGTTTACGGCGCCGTCGTCCGTCGTGACGAAGACGAAACTCTGGCCCGCCGTGTCGCCGTCCTCGAACGGCCGGGGGATCCAGTGGACACGGCCTTCTTCAACGTAAGCGCGGACCGGCGGGATCAACTCGGGCGCGACGAGCGTGACGCGGGCGCCGGATTCGACGAGGCGGCCGATCTTCTCGAGCGCGACATGTCCGCCCCCCACAAGGAGGACCGGGACATTCTGCAATTCCAGATAGACCGGGTAGTAACCCAAGGGCCCAGGCCTCGATCCATCGCGTCGCGCCGCTGAACCCCACTCTAGGTGGCATTCCGTGAGACGCGCCTCCTAAGTTCGATGAGGATTGGCAACCTTTTGGACGAGCTAGTCGTCCTCTTCCGTCGCTCCGACGATCATCCCGGCACCGACCGTATTATTCGTAACCTCGTCGATGAGGATGAACGAACCGGTGCGACGGTTCTGGGAGTACCAGTCGACGAACAGGGGCTCGGTGGTCTTCAGGCGCACCCGCCCGATCTCGTTCAGCGTGAGCGTGTCGTCCGGCCCCTCCTTGAGCGTATTGATGTCCAGCCGGCCCTCTACTGACTGCACAATCGCGCGCGCCGAGTGGGTCGTGTGCTTGATCGCATAGCGTGACCCGGCCGTCAGATTCGTCTTCTCCGACATCCAGCAGACCCACGCCTCAATCTCGCGTGCCGCCCTGGGCGGGTAGGCGGCCGAGGCGATCAGCGCGCCCCGCGAGACATCGACGTCGTCCGCGAGACGGATGGTGACGGACATCGGCGGCACGGCCTCGGCGACACTGCCCTCGAAGGTGTCGATCGCCTCGATGTGGGTACGGCGTCCGGACGGCAGCACCATCACCTCGTCGCCTGGGTGGAAGGCGCCGCCCGCTACCGAACCGGCGTAGCCGCGGTAGTCGTGGTGCTCGGAACTCATCGGGCGGATCACGTATTGCACCGGGAAGCGCGGGTGGTCGAAGTCCTCGGCGTCGGTGGCGTCGAGCGTCTCGAGGTGCTCAAGGAGCGTCGGGCCGTGGTACCACGGCGTCGCAGCGGAGCAATCGACGACGTTGTCGCCACGCAGCGCCGAGATCGGGATGAACGTGATCTCGACCTCGCCCAGACGCTTGGCGAACTGGAGGAAGTCCTCCCGGACGCCCTCGTACACCGCGCGGTCGAAGTCGACGAGGTCCATCTTGTTCACGCAGACGACCAGGTGGCGGATGCCCAGGAGCGACGAAATGAAGGCGTGGCGCCGTGACTGCTCCACCACGCCCTGCCGGGCGTCGATCAGGATCAGCGCGACGTCCGCCGTCGACGCGCCGGTCACCATGTTCCGCGTGTACTGCACGTGCCCCGGGGTGTCCGCGATGATGAATTTTCGCCTCGGCGTGGCGAAGTAGCGGTATGCGACGTCGATCGTGATGCCCTGCTCGCGCTCGGCGCGCAGGCCGTCGGTCAGCAGCGCGAGGTTCACGTACTCCTCGCCGCGGTTCTGACTGGTGCGCTCGATCGCGTCCCACTGGTCCTCGAAGATCGACTTGGAGTCATAGAGCAGCCGCCCGATGAGCGTGCTCTTCCCGTCGTCGACGGAGCCGACCGTGGCAAAGCGGAGCAGTTCCACTAGAAGTACCCCTCGCGCTTGCGGTCTTCCATCGCGGCCTCGGAGAAGCGGTCGTCCGCCCGCGTCGCCCCGCGCTCCGTGATCCGGGTGGCGGAGGTCTCCGCGATCACGTCTTCGACGGTCGCGGCATCGCTGCGGACGGCGGCGGTGCAGGTCAGGTCCCCGACCGTACGGTATCGGACGGTCTCAACGAAGGGCCGCTCGCCGGGGAGCAGTTGGATCAGCGAACTGGTCGCCATCAGCATCCCGTCCCGCTTGAAGACCTCGCGCGGGTGGGCGTAGTAGATCGAGGGCACCTCGATCTTCTCCTCCGCGACGTACTGCCAGACGTCCATCTCGGTCCAGTTGGAGAGCGGGAAGATCCGCAAATGCTCGCCCTTCTTGTGGCGGCCGTTGTAGAGGTTCCACAGCTCGGGGCGCTGGTTCTTCGGGTCCCACTGGCCGAACTCGTCACGGAAGGAGTAGACGCGTTCCTTGGCGCGCGCCTTCTCCTCGTCGCGGCGGCCGCCGCCAAAGACGGCGTCGAACTCGTGCTTCGCGAGCGTCTCCAGCAGCACCGGCGTCTGCAGCCGGTTCCGCGAGGCGCGCGGCCCCGTCTCGTCCACCAGCTTGCCGGCGTCGATCGCTGCCTGCACGGAGCCGACGACCAGCCGCGCGCCCAACTCGGCCACGCGGCGGTCGCGGTACTCCATGACCTCTTTGAAGTTGTGCCCGGTGTCGATGTGGACCAGCGGGAACGGAATCCGCGCGGGCGCAAACGCCTTCTCCGCCAGACGGGCCATGACGATCGAGTCCTTGCCGCCGGAGAAGAGCATCGCCGGGCGCTCGAACTCCGCCGCGACCTCGCGGATGATGAAGATCGACTCCGCCTCCAGCGCCTGGAGGTGCGTCAGCCGCGTGGCCGTATGGGTCATACCGTCTTCTCCGTGTCGGCGTCCGCTATCCGAGGTGCAGGCCGCACTCGATCTTGTCGGTGCCCGCCCAGCGGCCGGCCCGCTGGTCTTCGCCCGGCATCACAGCGCGCGTGCAGTTCGTGCAGCCCACGGTTGGGTAGTTGCGGTCGTGCAGCAGGTTGTACGGGACGTCGTTCGCGAAGATGTACGCCCACGACTTCTTCTCGTCCCAGGTCACGAGCGGGTTCGCCTTCGCGAGGCCGAATTTGCCGTCCCACGTCACCGCCGGGGCGTTCGCGCGCGTCTCCGATTGGTCCCGGCGGATGCCCGTGATCCAGGCGCGCTTGCCGTCCAGAGCCTGGTGGATCGGCTCCACCTTGCGGATCTCGCAGCACTCGTCCGGGTGCTGCTCCCAGAGCCGCTCCCCGAACTTCAGCGCCTGCGCCTCCGGCGTCAGGTCGGTCTTATACATCCGCAGGTCGATCCGGTCGCCGTACTTCTCCCGCGACTTCGCGATGAAGTCATGCGTCTCCGGGAAGAGGAAGTCGGTGTCGAGGTAGAACACCTCGGTGCCGGGGGCGACCTTCGCCACCATGTCCATCAGCACCGCGTCGGCCGTGTTGCCGAACGCGGAGGCGAGCGTCACCCCGGTGCCGTACCGCTTGAACACCCACTCGAGGATCGCCTCGGGCTCGGCGTTATGGAGCGACGCCTCCGCGGCCTCGATCGCTGCCAGTTCGTCGGTCGCCGGTGTGGTCGTCATCAGTGGTTCCTTCTCACCAGAGTGCGTCAGTGAACGGAGCGGGCGGGCCGTCGCCCGCCCCGCGTCCATGCGGTCGGGCGTCAGCAGTTAGACCGCGCACTCACCCTCGCCGCGCTCGAGGACGTACAGCCCCTCGCGCTCCCAATCGATGAACTCCTGGAAACTGTCGGTCGCGAACTTGGGCGTGACCGACAGGTCCTGTACCGCGGTCTCGAACGGCTTGATGCCGACGCGGTCGACGAAGGCGTTGAATTCCTCGCCATCCTCGCGGCCACCCTCGTACACCGAGATGAAACGCTCGATGGCGACCGGGACGCGCTTCGCCGGGATGCGCAGACGCGCGACCGAGCCGAATTGCAGCTTCTCGCCCTCTCGACGCATCCCGCCGAGGAAGACGTTGTAGGCCGGGATCTGGCGGTCGTCGTTCTTCATCGCGGCGCCGTGGAAGCCGATGTTGCCCAAGTGGTGCTGGCCGCACGAGTTCGGGCAGCCGGAGATGTTGATGAGCACCTTCCGCGTGAGCGGGTCGGTGATGTTCATCGTCTGCAACTGCGCGGTGATCGCCCGGTTCAACCCCATTGAGGCAGTGATGCCGAGCTTGCAGGAGTCCGTGCCGGGGCAGGACACGACGTCCTCGATCGTCTGGACGCCGGCGCCACCCAGCCCGAGCGGCTGCAGGGCCTGCCACACCGGATACAGGTTCGCGCCCGGAATCCAGCGGAGGACGATGTTCTGGTCCTGCGTCATGCGGGCGCGTCCGGCGCCAAAGGTGGTGAGGATCTGGGCCAGGCCGCGGAACTGGGGCGCGGTGAGGTCGCCCTGGGGCACCTTCGCCTCCACGGCGTAGTAACCGGCCTGCCGGTGGGCGCGGACGTTGTCGTCCACCCACTTCTGGAAGGCGGGGCGGTCGCCGGCCGGGACAGTGTCGACGTCGAGCGTCGACGGCGCGGGCGCCAGTGCCCGCTCGTCGTCGACGTACATGAGGGCCTCGAGCGGCGGGACCTGCTTCGCCCAATCCTGCGCGAGCCGCTCGTCCACCATCTTGCGGAAGGCCTCCGCACCCACGCGGTGGACGAGGAACTTCAGCCGGGCCTTGTGGATGTCTTTCCGCAACTCGCTCGCGTCCTCGAAGATGCGGATGACGGCCTCGGAGTAGGTCAGGAACTGGTCGACCGGCACGAACTCGCTGAGCAGGACGGCCTCTTTCGCCATCGTCGAGAGGCCACCGCCCACGACCATCTTGAAGCCGCGGACCTCCTTGCCACTCTCCACGCGGACGCGCGGGATGAAGCCGATGTCGTGGATCGCCGTCATGGCGGCGTCGACCTCGGAGGCGGAAAAGGTGACCTTGAACTTGCGCGGCAGCAACTGCGAGAGCGGGTTGCGCACCCAGTAGCGCACGAAGGCGCCCGCGTAGGGCGTGATGTCGAACGGCTCCTCCGGACGGATGCCGGCCCACGGGTCGCCCGTCACGTTGCGCACGACGTTGCCGCACGCCTCGCGTGTCGACAGGCCGTGCGCGGCGAGCACCTTCAGCAGGTCGTACGCCTCCGCCAGGCGGAAGTGGTGGAACTGGATGTTCTGGCGGGTGGTGATGTGCCCCTTGCCGAGGGGTGCGAAGCGCTCCGCGACCTGCGCGAAGCCCTCGAGCTGCATCGGCGTGACTCCGCCGAACGGCAGCTTCACGCGGGTCATCTGGCGCGCCGCCTGGCGCTGGCCGTAGACGCCCTGCTTCAGGCGGAAGCCGATGAACTTCTTCTCGTCCCGGTTCCCGGCAAGGAATTCGGCTGCCTCAGTCTTGAAGTCCGTGAACTCCTGCTCGATGAGAGGAATAACGTGCGGGGCCTGCTGCCGGTCGCTCGTGGTGGTCATCGCTCGCTCGCTCTCTCGGTGCCAGGCGTCGATGCGCGTACGCCGGGTGTCTGCCTTGCTGGGGGGTGCCCTCCGCTACGGAAGGGATCCGGGACTAAAACACGAGTAACTTGACCGCTGAGGTCATGTACGGGAGTATATGGCGGTGCCGGGGGCGTGACAAGCCATTCCCCTATACGAAGCCGGTGATTCTCCGGGGGGCCTAAGCCAGATTCTACGAGGGGGCATTTTCGGGCCATCCGAATCCCTAGTAGACAGATATGGGAACTCGACATGAGGCTCTCGACGCGTGGGGACTACGCCGTCCGTGCGGTGCTCGAACTGGCCGAACGGCCGGCCGGCGTGCCCCTGCCTCTCCACGAACTCGCGGCGCGAGCAGGGGTGCCCGAAAAGTACCTCGAACAGATCCTCATGCGGCTGCGCGCCGCCCGCATCCTCTCCGCGCGCCGAGGCGCCCAGGGCGGCTATCTCCTCGCCCGGCCACCCGAGGAGATCACAGTGGGCGACATCGTCCGTGTCATGGACGGCCCGCTTGCCCCGATCGCGTGCGCGAGCAAGACCGCCTACGAGTCCTGCCCGGCGTGGCGCTGCGCCGACGCGGCGAACTGTACGTTGCGCGGGTTCTGGACCGAGGTCCGCGACGCCGTCGCAGACGTCGTCGACCACACAACCTTCGCCGACCTCGCCGCCCGCGCCAGCGAACAACGTGCCGTCCATACGCTCACCTACCAGATTTAAGAGGGCTCCTCCTAATGCCTCCGCGTTTCCGTCAGATCCGAGTGCTGCCACTCCTGCTCCTCGCTGCCTCGGCCGTTGTCGTCGTGGTCGGTTGCGGCTCCGGCGCCGCGAAGCCGGCAAATGGCTCCGAGCCCGTGACACTGCGTCTGGGCTACTTCCCCAACATCACCCACGCACAGCCGATTGTGGGCCTCGCGGACGGCACGTTCGCGCAGGAACTCGGCCCCAGCGTGAAGCTCGAAACGAAGACCTTCAACGCCGGCCCGTCCGCAATCGAGGCGCTGTTCGCCGGCGCGATCGACGCCACCTACATCGGCCCGAACCCGGCGATCACCGGCTACGTGCAGTCGGGCGGCAAAGACGTCCGGATCATCGCCGGGGCGACGAGCGGCGGGGCGCTGCTGATCGTGAAGGCCGACTCTGGCATCACGAAGCCCTCCGATTTCGCGAACCGGCGGATCGCCTCGCCGCAACTCGGCAACACGCAGGACGTCGCCCTCCGCGCGTGGCTGCAGAAGAACGGGCTGAAGGACAAGGACCACGGCGGCAACGTCGACGTCCGCCCGATCGCCAACGCGGACGCCCTCGCGCTTTTCATCAAGGGCGAACTCCAGGCCGCGTGGGCCCCGGAGCCGTGGGCGACCCGTCTGATCCTCGAGGGCAATGGGAAGGTGTTCGTCGACGAGCGCGACCTCTGGCCAAATGGCGACTTCGTGACCGCCCACCTGATCGTGAGCGCCAAGTTCCTCGCCGACCACCCGGACACCATCGAGAGGCTGCTGCGCGCGCACGTGAAGACGACGCAATGGATCAACGAGCACCCCGACCAAGCGAAGCAGGTCGTAAACGAAGGCATCAAGCGGGTCACGAGTGCAGGCCTGCCCGAGCCGGTCATCGCCGGTGCGTGGCGAAACCAAGAGACGACCTATGACCCGGTCGCGTCCAGCCTCCGCAAGTCAGCGGATGACGCGTTCGCCCTCGGCTACCTGGGCGAGAAGAAACCGGACCTGGCAAACATCTACGCGCTCGACCCGCTGAACAAGGTCCTGCGCGAGCTCGGCCTGAAGGAAGTCAGCAAGTAGTCCCGGTGCAAGGGCGGCCCTGCGACGGGCCGCCTTCGCACGAGAAACCGAGGATGCGATGACGATCGTGACCGGCGCCAGCGCGCAGCCCGTGAGCCCACCGGAATCGGCCCAGCAGGTTGCCGGTGCGATCGCCCAGCCGGCGCCACTCCTCGCCCTCCGACACATCAGAAAGCACTTCCGCACGAAGCGTCACGACACACTCGCGCTGGACGATGTCTCGCTGGAGGTCCGTCCACGTGAGTTCATCTGCATCGTGGGCCCCTCGGGCTGCGGAAAGTCCACGCTCCTGAACATCGCCGCCGGGATCGACACCGACTATGAGGGCGAAGCCATGTTCGAGGGCGTCCCGATCACCGGGACTGCGCGCGAACGCGCCGTCGTGTTCCAGGAGCCGGCGCTCTTTCCGTGGCTGAATGTGCGCGCCAACGTCGAGTTCGGCCTCAAGTTGCGCGGCGTCCCGAAGGAGCAGCGACGAGAGATCGTCGACCGCCACCTCGCGCTCGTGAACCTCACCCGCTTCGACCGCGCCTACGTCCACGAGTTGTCAGGCGGGATGAAACAGCGCGCCCAGCTCGCGCGAGGTCTCGCCGTGGAGCCGCACGCGCTGCTGATGGACGAGCCGTTCGCGGCGCTGGACGCGCAGACGCGCGACGAGCTGCAGTTGGAGTTGCAGTCGGTCTGGGCGCGGATCGGGACGACGGTGCTCTTCGTCACGCACAACGTGCGCGAGGCAGTCATCCTCGGCGACCGCGTTGTCGTGATGTCGCCGAGCCCCGGGCGGATCAAGTCGATCATCGAGGTCAACCTCGAACGGCCGCGGACGCCGGACGACCACGCGGTGGCCGACCTCGCCGCAGCGGTCCGTTACGAGTTGCAGAACGCGAGCGAGACGCCGGAGCCGCGCTATGCGATCTAGCCGCCTCCGCCCCTCGCGCGAGGTCAGCCTCAAACTCCTGCGGATTGTGGGGTTCTACGTCGCGATCGTCGCCGTATGGAGCCTGCTCGGACGGGCGGAGGTGTGGTCGCCGTTCCTCTTCCCCTCGCCCGAGAAGGTGTTCGAGTCGCTGCGGACGAACTTCGCCAACGGCCTCATCCTCGACGGCCTGCAGGCGAGCCTTCGACGCCTGGCCGCCGGCTACGCGATCTCGTTCGTGCTCGGCATGAGCCTCGGTCTGCTGACCGCAGCGTGGCGATTCGCCGACGAGACCATCGGCGGCGTCGTGCTCGGGTTGCAGTCGCTGCCCAGCATCACGTGGCTCCCCCTCGCCGTGCTGTGGTTCGGCCTCAGCGAGTCCGCGATCATCTTCGTCGTGCTGATGGGCTCGACGTTCTCGATCGCGATCTCCGCACGCTCGGGGATGCGAGGGCTCCCGCCGCTGCTGGCGCGCGCCGCGGGGACGCTGGGCGCGACGCGCTGGCAGCTCTACCGCTACGTGGTGATCCCCGCGATGGTGCCCTCCATGGTGCAGGGGATGAAGCAGGGCTGGTCGTTCGCCTGGCGGTCGCTGATGGCGGGTGAACTGCTCTTCGTCTCGGTTGGCCTCGGCCACCTGCTCGACGTCGGGCGCAACCTGAACAACATCAACATGGTCTTCGCGATCATGCTGGTCATCATCGCCGTCGGCGTGGCCGTCGACCGGCTGATCTTCGGCCGCGCCGAGGCCTGGGTGCACGAGCGCTGGGGCTTCTCCGCCGGCTAGCCAGCCGAGTGCGTACCCGTCAGACGTGCAGCCGCCGAAGCCTCGCGTGCACCGGGGCACGGACCAGCAACGTGAGCGCGAAGCCGAACGCGAAGCCGACGGCGTGTGCCTCCCACGCTACGTTTGCGTCTTGCGTCGCAAACTGCCCGAAGAACCAGAGGCCGAGGAACAACGCCGCGGGCACGGGGACGGGCCATATCCCTACGAGGCCGATGATCCGGCGGGTAGGGAACAACGCGAGGTACCCGCCCAGCACAGCCGCAATCGCGCCAGAGGCGCCCACCAGCGGCACGGCCTGGTCCGCCTGGAGCAGCACGAAGCCCAGCGTCGCCACCACGCCGCCGACCAAGTAGAAAGCCAGATAGGGCAGTCGCCCCAGCGCCTCCTCGATGTTGTTTCCGAATATCCAGAGAAACCACATATTGGAGACGATATGGATCAGGCTGCCGTGCAGGAACAGGCTGACGAAGACGGCCGCGTACACGTTCTTCGCCGCGTCCACCGGCACGCCAGGCGCCTCGCGGCACCGGCCGGTCTCGCGCTCGGCGGCGTCGAGCGGCCCACCCTGCACGATCTCGCAGGGCACGGCCGCGTGCGCGAAAAGGAAGGCCTGCTGCTCGGTCTGGGCGGCCTCGGACCCGCCGACCAGGAATGCCGGCGGCTGCCACACGAAAAAGACCGCCACGTTCACGGCGATCAGCGCCAGCGTCATGAGAGGCCAGCCCCGCGTCGGGTTGTTGTCGCGCAACGGGAACACGGCGTCTCCTCGTCCACATGTAGCGTAGCGCAGGGTCCGGCGTCAGATTATCGAAGTGCCATCGAGCGGCTGCGAGCCCGGCTTGCTTCGGCGGCGATCGAAGGGCACTGTTGATCCATGAGACCTGCTGAGATCCGTCGGCCGATCCGGGCGCGACTGCCCGAGCTCGACATCCTGCGCGGGGTCGCGATCCTCGCCGTGGTGTACCTGCACTCGTACTTCCGCACCTGGCCGGAGGTGACCGAGGGCGAACGGCTGACGCTGCTGATCTCGCACCTCTTCGCGCACGGCGCCGTCCCGGTCTTCCTCTTCATCTCAGGCTTCCTGCTCGCTCGCGACCATTCGCCTTCTTTCAGCGCCTTCCTAGCCGGCCGGCTGCGGCGCGTCGCGCTGCCGGGCGTGGTGTGGATGGCGGTCGCCCTGGGGTACGAGGCATGGTGGGCCGGCGGGCTCTCCGCGCCGCTGTGGCGGCGCTTCATCCTGTTCGACATCGAGGGACAGTTCTACTTCCTGATCGTGCTCGCGATGTTGATGGCGGGGGCGTATCCGCTCCGGCACGCATCCACCCGGACCGTGGCCTCCGTGACAGGCGTGGCCTTCCTCATTGGCCTCGGCACGATCGCCTGGTACGAGCAGCAGCAGATCGGCGGCGACTTCGCGGTCTTCGCCTACCGGAACCCGGCGATCTGGGCCTACTTCTTCCTCTTCGGGCTGCTGGCAGACCGTCTGCGCGGCGATGTCCTCTGGGGACACGCCGTCGAGGGCGCCGCTGCCGCGGGGATGACCGCGACCTTCGTCGCCTACGTGTGGCAGGGTGAGACGAGGGGCTACCCGACGTCCTACTTCGGCGTGACGGTCTACCTCTTCAGCAGTCTCGGACTCGTGGTGTACCCCGCCGTCGCGCGCTGGACCGTGCAGACCCCCGCGGGACGGCTGCTCACGAGGCCGTTCGCCTGGCTCGCCCCGCTCTCATTCGGCATCTTCCTCGTCCACAAGCCGTACTTCCTCGGCTGGATGTCCTCGACGCTGCTGGAGGGGACGCGGTTCGAGCACTCATGGAGCCAGTTGGTGTTCGCCAACTTCGTCCTGGGCGCCGTCGCGTCGATCGCCTTCGTCTGGGCCGTGGACCGCGTATGGCCGAGCGCCGGGCGGCTGCTGCTCGGCGTCGACCGCCCGCGACCCCGCAAGGGACAAGTCGTAGAGCCAGCGAAGCGCGCCGCCTAGGCGGACAGGCGCTGAGGGCGAGCGGCTCGATCAACCTGCCGACAGTGCGCGCGCCCGGAACGTCGGGTCGCTGACGATGAGGCGCAACAACCCGTCGAGGTCCGTTCGCGCCGACCAGCCGAGGCGTTCGCGGACGCGCGACGGATCGGCGGCAATCCGGTTCACCTCGCCGGGCCGGAGCCGGTCCTCGGCGACCTGGAGCGCCGGTAAGGGGATGCCGGCCGCGGCGGCGGCCGCCTCGACGAGGTCGCGGACCGTGTGCACCACACCCGTCGCGATGACGTAGTCCTCGGGCTCCGCGGCCTCCAGCATCAACGCGGCCGCTTCCACGTGGTCGCCCGCGAAGCCCCAGTCGCGCTGCGCGTCCAGGTTGCCGATCTCCATCGAGGGCGCCTGGCGGCCCTCGGCGATCCGTACCATCGAGGCGGCTACGTGTTGCACGACGGACGCGCGCACTCCCACGGGTGATTCGATGTTGAACATCACCCCGCACACCGCGTACATGCCATACCGGTCGCGGTACGCCTGCACGAGGTGGTGTCCAAACGCCTTCGACGCGCCGTACGGCGTCGCGGGACGGAACGGTGAGCGTTCGTCGAACACTGCGTCAGCCGAGGCCGAGCGGCCGAGCGCCTCGGACGACGAGGCGTAGAAGAATCGGGCCTCCGGAGCGTGGTGACGGACCGCCTCGAGCATCCGCGCGGTGCCGAGGGCATTCACGTCGGCGTGGCCGGCCGGGTCCTCCCACGATTGCGCGACCGAGACGCCTGCCGCGAAGTGGAACACGCGCTCGGGGCGCGAGGCGGCGACCGCGGCATCGAGGCTTCCCTGATCACGCACGTCACCCGCGTGGATGCGCACCCCGGACGCGCCGAGCATCGCCTCCGCCGCCGCCATCGACGCGGGTCGCGCCAGTCCGTGCACCTCGTGGCCCTCGGCAGCGACGTGGCGGGCGAGGTAGCACCCCGCCTGCCCCGTCACCCCGGTCACGAGGACGCGCACGCGCTACGACTTCGAAGCGTTCGGAGCGCCGGCGAAGCAATCGCCGAAGACACCCACCACGTAGTCGGCGTCGTCGATCGACATCGCGGGGTGGGAGCCGATGTAGAAGCCGCGGCGGTTGATCTCGCGCGCGACGGGGTAGCGGCCCTCGATGCCCGGCCAGAGCCGCTCGTAGATCGGCTGGTTCGTGAGCGGCATCATCTGCCGCGTCTCCACACCGTGTTCCTCGAGGTAGAACGTAAGCGCGTCGCGGTCGACGCCGGGGCCGGTCACGATCGGGTACATCATGAACGAGTGCTCGGAGCCGGGCTGCACTGTCGGCAGGATCAGCCGCTCCCCGAACCGCGCGAGGCCTTCGGTCAGACGCGCCGCGATCGCGCGCCGCCTGCCGACGAGTTCCGCCGCGTGCCTCAGCTGCACGACGCCGAGCGCGGCCTCCATCTCGGTGGCACGGAAGCTGTGGCCAACGTGCTCGAAGCGGAAACGGCGCGCCACCACCTCCTTGAGCGCGTGGCCCTCGACCTGGTCGTCGTCGATCGCGATGTAGATGCCGTCGCGGCCGTGGTTGAGCAGGCTGCGCATCAACTGGGCCACCTCGGGCCGGTTGGAGCAGGCGAGGCCGCCCACGCCGGTCACGAGGACGTGCGCCGCATAGGTCGAGAACGCCGAGGCGTCGCCGAACGAGCCGACCGACTGCCCCTCGTACGTTGCGTACATCGTCTCGCACGAGTCCTCGAGGACGCGCAGGTTGTGCCGTCGCGCGATCTCCATGATCGGGCGCATATCGCAGGCCTGGCCGAAGAGGTGCACGGGGATGATCGCGCGCGTCCGCGGCGTGATCGCGGCTTCGAGGAGGGCAGGGTCGAGGCCGTACCGCCCCCACTCGACGTCCACGAAGACGGGCGTCAGGTTGTTATGGATGACGATGTTCGAGGTCGCCACGAAGGTGACGGCGGGGACGATCACTTCGTCGCCGTCCTGCCAGCCGTGCAGGATCTTCAGTGCCTGGAGCGCGACATGGAGCGCACTCGTCCCGCTGTTGCAGAACGCGGCGAACCGCAGGCTGTGGTCGCGCGCGAAGGTGGTCTCGAACTCCTTCGTGACCGGGCCGTAGGAGAGCCGGCCGGATTCGAGGACGGCGATCACGGCGTCCCGCGCCTCGGGCGTGACCTCGAAGCCGCCCACCCCTACCGTTCGGATCGGCTGAGTCGTCACGCAACTTCCCTTCGCGGAGCAGGCCTTCGAGGTGCACACCTCGGGAGCACAAGCAGGCCGGGACCGGCACCATGCGCGTCGTGATCATCGCCCGTCGGGCGCAGGGCATCAACGGCACGGGCGGCATGGAGCGTGCCGCCACCGAGATCGCCCTCGGCCTGAGCCGCCGCGGCCACGACGTCGAACTGGTGACATCGACCCCTGCCGCCGAGGCCGCCATCGACTTCCCGTTCCGCGTCACGCTGCTTCCGCCGCGTCAGCGTCAGGGCATCCGGGGTTGGCGGGACTACCGCCCCTGGGTGCAAGCCGTCGCGCGGCACGTCGAGGCTTCGCCACCCGAGTTCATCGTGTCGTTCTACGGGGACGTGGCGGCGCTCCCGGCCGGCGGACCGCCCGTGCCGCTCTTCACCTACGGCCTTGAGTGGTATCTGACGCCGGGCGTCCACGGCCTCGGCCTGAAACGGCTCTATGGGCCGCTCGGCCTCGCGGCGATCCGCCGCGCCGACTACCTCGGCACCTGCGGCGCCGTCCACCTCGCCCGGTTGTACGAGGTCGCCCGGCCGCAGGGTGAGGCCGTCCACTTGCACAACTGGATGCAGCCCGACGCCGGCCCCACCCCGCCTCACGCCGAGGCTCGGGCCGCGCTCGGCCTGCCCGGGGACGCCGTTGTGCTGGGCGTGGTATCGAGGCTAGCTCGCGACAAGGCGTTGGACGTCGCGGTCCGCGCCGTGCGCGCCCTCCGGCCGGAGTTCCCGCAGTTGCATTTCGTGATCGGCGGCGACGGCCCCGAACGCGCCGCGCTGGAGACCGCCGCCGACGACGACCCAGGCATCCGCCTCCTCGGCCGCGTGGACGACGCGACCGCCCGCAACGTGATGCGCGCCGCCGACGCCACGGTCAGCGTCGCGCGCACGCAGTACCAGATGTTCGCGGTGATCGAGGCACTCTCGCTCGGGACTCCCGTGCTCTGCGCCTACGCCGAGCGCCAGGAAGGCCTAATCAAGGAAGGCTTGACCGGCTTCGTGCTGCCCCGCCCCGACGAAGCCTCGATGCAGCGCGCGTTGCGCCGCCTGCTCACCATGCCCGCCGAGGCACGCGCGGCGATGGAGGCGGCCTGCCTCCGCGAAGTCGCCCGCGGCTACACCCTCGACGACGCCCTAACCATCATCGAAGCCACCGCCCAGCGCGCCC
>SCTU01000113.1 GCA_004297315.1 Dehalococcoidia bacterium
ACGATCGCGAGCAACTCGCCGGGGACGACTGTGAGCGAGACGTCGCGCACGGCGTAGACGGTGTGTCCGCCGCCGTCGAAGTGGCGCGAGACGCCGCGCACGTCGACCGCCGGCACCATCAAGGCTGAAGCGGGCATCAACGCCCCGCTTCCTCAGGGGCGGCCGGGAACACCTCGACATGATCGTCCTGCACCTCGACGCGAGCGCGCGTGCCGAGGTGCAGCCGGTCGACGTACTCGCGCGGGATCTGGAGGCGGCCGGTGCGGTCGACGAGCGCGAACTCCTCCATCGCCATGCGTTCGCGGCCGAAGGTCACGCGCCGCACGAACTCGGCGCTCGTGCGCCCGTCTCGCATCGTGACCACGCGGTCCACGCGGTTGGTGATCGTGCGGTCGTGCGACACGATGATGACCGTGACGCCGGTTGCCTGGTTGAGGGCGTGCAGCGCGGCGAAGACCTCGGTGGCGGTGGCGCTGTCGAGTTCGCCGGTCGGCTCGTCGGCAAGCAGGAGCGGCGGGCGATTCGCGAGGGCGACGGCGATCGCGACGCGCTGCTGTTCGCCACCCGACATCTGGTCGGGCCGGTGGCCCGCCTTCTCCTCCAGCCCAACCTGCGCGAGCAACTCGAGGGCGCGCGCACCGGCCGCACGGCGGTCGCGCCCGTCGACCAGTTGCGGGACCTCGACGTTCTCTCGGGCGGTGAGGTAGGGCAGCAGGTTGCGTCCGGTCTGCTGCCAGACGAAGCCGACTTCCGAGCGTCGGTAGTCAACGAGCTCCTGGTCGTCCATCGTCAGCAGGTCTCGCTCGCCCACCCTCACACGGCCGGCCGAGGGTTGATCGAGCCCGGCGAGGATATTGAGCAACGTCGACTTCCCCGAGCCCGACGCGCCGACGATCGCCATCACCTCGCCTGCCGCGACCGAAAGGTCGAGGCCACGCAGAGCGACGACCTCCAACTCCTGCGTCTTGTGGATCTTGAAGACGTCCTCGCACTGGACGTACGGGGGCACCGGCGCTTGCGTCACGACGTTCATCCTTCGCCCACGCGCAACGCCCGGTGGATGGCGAGGCGGACGTACAGTAGTACCACTGCGCCGATGGTCAGGACGAAGGTCGCGCCGAGCACGCCCCACACGGTGAACACCTGGAACCACGAGACCGCGAGTGCGAACGGCGGCAGCACGGCAGTCCCGCCCTCGCTGATCCCCAGCACGTCCATCATCCGCCGCCCGACCTGCAGCCCGACGACGGTGCCCAGCCCCATCCCGGCGACCACGATCGCGAGATACTCGATCGCCACGACGAGGAAGACCTGCACACGCGAGAAACCGAGCGTGCGGAGGATGGCGAACTCCAGCGCGCGGCGCTGGGCCGTGAGGTAGGAGTACAGCACGAAGGCGATTGCGGAGAGCGTCAGCACCGTCGCGAACGAGATGCCGAGGATCCCCGCCCAGCCCGCCGCGATCAGCGGGTCGTCCGTCTGGCGCGCGCGCTCCGCCCGTGCGTCCAGCAGCACCTGCGGCACGTAGGCGGCGAGCGCGTCACGCGTGCGCGCTGCGTCGTCTGTGGCGAACCAGGCTTCGTTCGGCACGACCGGCTGCGTGGTGATCGAGGAGTTCACGGCGGCCGTCAGCCGAGATGCCTCGACGACCGCAAACCCCGCCTTGCCGGACGCGTCGTAGGTAGGGAAGAGGTCGAACGTGCCGGCGACGCGCGCTTCGGTGTACACGCCACCGACCAGCAGCCGGACGGTGCCTCCGGGTTGCACGCCCAGCCGCTCCGCCGAGGCCTTCGCGAGGTGGACGAGGACGGGCTCGCCGTCCGTCACCGGACGGATCCCCCGATCGCGCGGCGCGACGCGCGTGTCTGACCACTCGTAGCGTGCCACCGCGCTCGCCCCGGGCGGCGCGTCGGTCGCGGTCGTGAGCGTGTCGGTCACGCGCGCGACGTGCTGCCCCTGTACGACCTCGAACCCCGGCGCTGAAAAGTCGAGTGCGATGCGGGCGTCCGCGAACGGCGCGGTGGCGGGGCCCTCGACAGGGCCGCCAGACGCTGGAGCCGAGGTGGCGAGCAGCGGCCCGAACAGCACGACGCCGCGCTGCGCCGCGAGCCCGCTCACGGTCGACGTGAAGACGGAGTCGAATGTCAACGGCGGCGTGAGCGGCGGCCGTGCGTCCGCGGCGCCGCGACGAGTCTCCAGATTGACCGCGAAGAAGCGCCACTCGCGCGCCGCCTCGTCGGCTGGTCGCACGGTGCCCAGCGGCAACGTCTCACGCCGGCCCTCGGCGTCGCGCACGGCAATGGCCAGCGAGATCGGGCCGCGGATGTCGGCGAATTTCGCCCACAGGCCGAACTGGCGCGCATCCGGCGGCAACGGGACCGGCCTCGGCGTCGCGGCGTTCCCCGCGAGGCTCGACAAGATCGTGGGCAGCGAGTCGTCCGCGAAGTCGTCACGGAAGAACGCGACCTCAGGGAAGGTGGCCGGGTCGACGCCGAGCACCTGGAGCGTCTCCGACTTGCCCTCGAACCGCGCGACGCCCTGGACGCGGACGACTGCACTCATCGCTTTCGCGGGCACGGCCTGCATCGCGCGCGTGAAGGCAACGTCGCCCTGCCCGGCCAGGCCTCGCATGTCGGCCGCGCGCACGTCGGCGCCGACCGGGTAGCGCGAGCGGTCGTCATACGAATGGTCGAGCGTCGCCGAGAAGGTCGCGCCGAACATCCCGACCCCCGTGGCGAGCATGAGCATGAGGACGAGCCTCGAGTAGTGCGTGGGATCGCGGGCGAGCGAGCGCACGCCGACCAGCGCCGCAGCGCCCACGATCCGGCTGAGGCCCCACGCGACCGTCCGCAGCACGAGCGGGAACAGCCGCAGGAAAACCACGCCCACGGTGACCATGATCACCGCAGGTGTCGCGAGGAGGAGCGGGTCCGACTGTCGCTCGCCGAACAGCGTGCGCGTGAACAACTGCTCGTCCTGCCGCAGGCGCCAGAACACGACGCCCAGCAACAGCACCAGCGCCACGTCGAGGTAGTAGCGGAGGAGCAGCGGCGTCGGACGGGGTCGCGCCGAAGCGCGGCGGAACTCGACGACGGTCGTCCGCGTCGCGCGCCAGGCGGGGAGCATGAAGGCGGCGAACGCGAGGAGCGCGCCGCCGGCGGAGAAGGCGTACGAGAGGAACGAGATGTGCACGGCGAGCGGGGCGCCGTCCGACAACGCGGCGAACGGCGGCGTCGGCCCCAGCGCCGAGATCAGGCCCGCGGCCAGCAGCGGCCCGGCCGTCGAGGCGCCGGCGGCGAGGATGAGCCCCTCCACGCCGAACTCGATCAGCAGCTGGAGCGGACTCGCGCCGCGGCTGCGCAGCACGGCCATCTCCGGCGCATACCGCTCGACCAGCATCGTCGACACCATCACGAGGTAGTACGCGACGATGCCGCCGATCTGGAGCAGCAGGACGAAGAGCGGGATGCGCACGAAGAAGAGCCGGTCGTCGAACGAGCGGAGCACCTCCTCGAGGTCGGTGCGCACGCTGGCGTCCCGGTCCACCGACGCGAGCGCGAACGGCAGCGACTGCACGCCGTTGGCCACCGACGCGGCGTTGCGCGCGTTCAGTCCCTCGCGCCGGATGCCGTACACCTCGTAGTACGTGGCGGACGCCGTCGGCATGCGGCTGGTGAGCGTGCCGAAGAACGCCTCCTCCGGCACGAGCAGAACGAAGGCGGGCCAGCCACTCGCCGGCTCGTCGAGCGTGGTCGGCGAGGTCTTCCAGTACGCCTCGGCGGGGTCGTTCGCGCGGACGGTGGCCACGACCTGGACGCTGAGCGGCGGGCGCGCGGGGTCCCACCAGGCGTGAAGGTCGAGGCGGTCACCGACCGCGACGTGGTTCTGGGCGGCGAAGCCCGCGGCAACGGCGACGGGCAGCGGCTGGCCGGTTGCCGCTCCAGCGGGCGGTAACGTCCCAGCCGTGGCGACGATGTGCTGGTCGAGCGCGTCGCGGAAGCGCAGCACGGCGCGCGGCCGCGCGGGATCGCCGTCGTCGACGCGGGCGCCGGCGGGCGTCAGGTAGAAGGTCTGGCTCGTCCCCTGGCGGAGGGCATCGCCGGTCGCGTCGCCCAGCGCGTCGCGGACGGTGCGCTCGATGCGCTGTGCGGAGCGCTGGTACTCGTCACGACGCGCGGAGGAGGCCTCACGCGTCACCTTCACCGCCAGCGTCTCGGCAGGCGGCCGCTCGAGGGCGTGGCGCAGGCCGAGGTCGCGGATCGTGTCGGCGTAGATCACGGTCGACGAGAGGATCGCGGAAGAGACGACGGCGCCCAGCGCGGCGCTGGCGAACAGACGCCAGTGGGCGGAGATGCGCCTCACGGCGAGGACAGCCAGCGACCGGATGCGGATCACGGGCGGGATTGTACGGGCCGCGCCTCAGGCATCGCGGCGGACGCGTAGACTCCCGCCTCGTGGAATGGATGCTGTCTGGCTGGTTTGTGGTGCGGCACCGGATGCGCGCGCACTGGCGGCTGCTCCTCGCAGGCGGCCTGGGCGTGCTGCTCGCCGCCACCCTGCTCAGCGCCGTGCCCACCTACACGGACGCGATGGCCGACCTGGGGCTGCGCTTCCGCCTGGCGCGCGGGCTGCCCGAGCCGCGCGAGCGGATCCTCTACCTCGACCTCGACAACTCGCTGCTCGGTGACGCGCCAGACGCGCAACGGCGCGACGCCCTCGACGCGGTCACCGAGGCGCGCGTCGGCTGGCTGGGACGCGAGATCGTCACGGAGGACCGCTCGCAGCGCCTGACCGCGCGAGTGGAGCAGGCAGGCGCCGACGCCGAAGCGTGGCCAGCGTTCATCGCCGGCGTGTCCGGCCTCGCCGGCAGCGTCGAGATCACCGAGGGACGGCTGCCGGGCGACGGCCCGGGGGTCGAGGCGGTATTGCCCGAGGGCTACCAGCGCTTCGCCCGCCTCGGCGACCTCGTCCGGCTGACGCTGCCCCCCACCGACGACTGTCCACGCATTCCGGGCTCAGACGACCCGGCGACCGCCGCCGCCGAGGTTCGCTGCCGCCCCAGCGCGAACGCGACGGCGAGCATCACGGCAACAGTGACCGGCTTCGTCCGCCAGCGCGACCCCTCGGACCTCCGCTGGGAGATCGCCGACGGCTCGTGGGCAGTGCCGGAGAAGCCCGGCCGCGACAATGCCGCGCCGGGGGACGGCGCGCTGCTGCTGCTGACCACGGCCGAGCAATACCGCGGCGCGCTCTCGCGGCGGCTGCCCGAACTGCGCAGCCGGCACCGCGCCGGCCTCGTCCCCGACCTGCGCGAGGTCAGTGTGCGGGAGGTGGCCGACGCGCTCGCCAGCGTGCAGGCATGGCAAGACGACGCGCGTGTCGGGCTCGGCCTCTCGGCGCACGGCGTCACCACGTTCGCAGAACAGCTGGCCGTCTATCGCAACGCGCAGACCTTCTCGCGCGTCCCGCTGTTGATCATCCTCCTGCAGATCGTCGGGGTGGCTGGGTTCTACACGGTGCTCGTCGCCTCGATGCTCTCCGAACGGCGGGCGTCCGAGTCGAGCGTGTATCGCAGCCGGGGCGCGAGTACGGGCCAACTGGTCGGACTGGCGCTGGCGGAGGGGCTCCTGATCGGCGTGCCCGCCGCGGCGGTCGCGCCGTGGCTCGCGGGCCGCGTCGTGGCGTTGCTTGGCCGCGCCTCGATCTTCGAGCGCACGACCGGGGGCGCGAACCTGCCCGTGTCGGTGGGGCCTGAGGCGTACCTGCTCGCTGCCGCCGGGGCGGCGCTCTCCGTCCTCGCGATGGCGATCCCGGCGTGGGCCGTGGCCCGCCGTGGCGTGATCGACGACCAACGCGAGCGTGCGCGGCCACGGCGGCGCGGCTTCGTGCAGCGCTACTACCTCGACGTGGGGCTGGTCCTGCTCGCGCTCCTGCAGTGGTGGCAGTTGGAGCGAAGCGGCACCGCGTTCAACCCGAAGTCGCTCGGGGGGTGGTCGAGCGACCCGCTGCTGCTCTCGTTTCCGCTCGTCGCCGTGCTCGCAACGGCGGCGATCGTGCTGCGGACGTACGCGCCGTTGCTACGTCTCGCAGTGCGGCTCTCGCAGCCGCTCCGCGGCGTCGCAGTCGCCGTCGGGCTGCGCCAGACCTCACGCTCACCCGCGACGCACGCACGGCTGCTGATGCTGCTGGTGATGGCGACCGCGGTCGCGACGTTCGCCGCCTCCTACGGGCCGACCGTCAGCCGCTCGTTCCGTGAGCGCGCGCAGTACGAGGCAGGCGTCGACTTGCGCGCACGCGTGCGCGAGCCGGGGCCGCGGATGCAGCAGCCGCTGGAGGACGTGCGTGCCCTGCCCGGCGTGGCCGACGCGACCTACGCGTATCGCGGCACCGTGCGGGCCGGAAGCGGCGGCGAGGTCGCCGTCCTCGGTATCGACGACGGCGCGCGCGTCGCACCGATGATCTGGACGAGGCCCGACTTCGCCGCCGAGCCCGTGGCGCCGCTGCTCGAGCGGATCCGGCCACCGGCGGAGGGAAGCGGGGGCATCGCGCTCCCGGACTCCGCCAGCGGCGTCCAGATGCAGTTCCTCGCCGAGGTGCAGGGGCGCCTCCCCAACATCTCGGCGCGACTCCGCGACGCGACCGGGGAGTACTTCGACGCGCGCTTCGACGAGATCGCGGGCGGGGAGTGGCGACAGATGACGGCCGCCATCCCGCAAGGCGCGACGCGGCCGCTGTCACTCGTGTCGTTGCGCATGGAGGCCTCGCTGTTCGTCCGCCGCGAGGGGTCGCTCTTCTTCGACGACCTGGCAGCCGTGGACGCACAGGGGCGTTCGACCCTCCTCTATGACTTCGAGTTGCCGGCGGGCTGGACGGCGTACACGCAGGCAGGAGCGCAGGAGACGTTCGCACTATCCAACACGCGGTCGAAGTCGAAGGCGCAGTCCGGACGCTGGTCGTGGACGGCGAAACCACCGGGCCGCGAGAGCGTGGTGACGGTGGGAGGACCGGCGACGCTCGCCGCGCTGGTCAGCACGAACGCGCTCAGGCAGCTCGGGCTGCGCGAGGGCGACCTGACAACAATGACGCTGACCAACGGCGTGCAGGTCCCGCTGCGCGTGGCGGGAGTGCTGGCCCTGTTCCCCACGCTCGACCCCGGCTCAGGCTTCATCGTGGCCGACCGCCGCCAGTTGCGTGCGATCTCCGGGATGGCGAGCGCCGCGGGCCCATTCGCCAACGAGTTGTGGGTCGACTTCGATGCCTCCGTGCCGCTGGCAGAGCAACGCGCCCTGGTGACCCGGCTGGAACAGCGCTTTGGCTCGCCTGTATGGATCGCTGAGCCGTTGCTCCAGGCCTCGATGGTGGAGGAAGCCGGCGCCGACCCCACGCTAGTCGCGTCGAGCAGCGGCATCTTGCTCGTGGCGGCGGTGGCGGTTCTGATCCTTGCGGCGGCGGGCTTCATCGTCACGACGGTGATCGCGGTGGGCGGGCGGCGCACGGAGTTCGCGGTCCTGCGAGCGCTCGGGATCATGCCTAGACAGATCCTCCAATCGCTGCTGCTCGAGTGGGGCGTGCTCGCGCTGCTCGGCCTGATCCTCGGGGTCTTCCTCGGCCGCCGGATCTCGACGGTGATGCTGTCGTCACTCAGCGTCACGCCGGCGGGGACACCGGTCGTCCCGCCATTCATCGTGCACAGCGATTGGTGGGGGATCGCGGCGGGCGCCGGTGTCGTGATGCTGCTCGCTGCCGCCGCCCTCGGGCTGGCGTGGCGCGCGGTCGCGCGGCGCGCGGATGCCGCAGTGCTACGGCAGACGCAGTAGCGCTCGCGCCTTAGCGCGCGCGGTTGCCGCCCTGCTCCAGCCCCGGCGGCAGCCGCAGGATCGCAAGCGCGCGCCCGTCCTCCACCCGTACCTGGACGAGGTCGCCCGCGCGCAGCGGCGCACCTGCCGGGACGATCCGGAACAGCCGCTGAGGAGACGTGTAACGCACTGTTACGCTGCTCTCGGGGGTGCCGACGACGAGTGCGCCAGACTCGACGCTCTGCACGAGGCCGCTGCGCTGCACCTCGCCGCGGATCGCCGGCGGCCCGCCGAAGCCCGTGAACCCGCCCGGCGAACGGGCGGCGTCTTGCGGCGGCTCGGCGAAGGTCTCGGGCGCCGCGATCGTGAGGCGCTCGACATCGGGCGCGCTGGCGGCGTTGCCCGCGCGGACGCCGAGGAGCGCCCCGCCCGCGCCGGCAAGCAGCACAGCGACCGCAATCGCGACCGTCTCCAGGCGCGCCCGCAGCCTCATGGCACCGCCACCGCCACGACGCCGGTGAGCGCGATCCCGTAGTCAGAGCGCTCCGCGCCGATATTCACGCGCGCGCCTGTGACCAAGTCGGAAGGTGGGAGCCCCTGGAGTTCCTCGAGCGCCGTCCCCGGCGGAAGCGCGAGTTCGACGGTGCCGCCCTCGCCCTCGACCATCAGCCGGCCATCGCCGGTGCGGGTGACAGTGCCGCTCACAATCGCCGTCGAAGCAGCCGGCCGCGCGTGGTCGACGGTGAGGATGACCTGGTCGCGGGCCGGTTCGTGGGCATAAACGAATCCCGCCGCCCCGCAGCCTAAGGCGGCAACCAGCACCAGGATCCCCGCGGGCAGGAATCGCCGCATCAGGGCCTCGTTCCCTCGGCCGGGATCGACTTCTGACGTCCCGGAGCGGGCATTGTCTGCTGCAACGCAAGGCTGATGTGCCCGAAATATGATGAAGGAGATATGCTGTTACACGGTTCACTGGAGGTGTGCCGTGCGACACCGACTGACGCTCCTGGCGGTTGTGGCCGCACTGGGACTCCTGCCGGGGACCGCCTCTGCCGAGCAGCCCGTGGTGACCTCGATGCTGCCGGCGAATGCCGACGCGGCCGGCGGCAACCTGATCGTGATCTCTGGCACCGGTTTCACCAGTGGGGCGACCGTGCGCTTCGGGACGGCGCTTTCGCCGAACGTCACCATCGCGGGCACCACGGCGATCATCGCGACTGTCCCGCCCGGCGCCGCTGGGACTTCTGTAACCGTCCTTGTGACGAACCCGGACGGCTCGGTCGTCGCTGTGCCGACGCCCTTTACCTACAACGCCGCGCCGATCAGCGCGCTCGCCGTCACGGCCGTTTCGCCCTCGACCGGTGCGGCCGCCGGTGGCACCGTCGTGACGATCTCGGGCACCGGATTCCTGCCCGGTGCGACGGTCTACTTCGGGAGCACGCCGGGCACTAACGTCTCGCTAACGGACTCAACACTTCTGACTGTCACCGCTCCGGTGGGCGCGGTCGGTTGGGTGGTGAACGTCAGGGTCACCAACGCGAACGGGCTCACCGCACTTGCGCCAGTTCCCTACACCTTCGGCAGCGGCGCCCCGACATCAGTCGGCGGCGGCGCGCAGCCGACGATCTCCGCGCTGTCGCCGAACAGCGGGACGGCCGCGGGCGGCACGCGGGTGACGCTGCTCGGGTCTGGGTTCGTGTCCGGCATCACCGTCTCCTTCGGTGGCGTGCCTGCGACCAGCGTGAACGTCGTGAACTCCACGCAGATCACGCTGACGACGCCGTCCGGCGCGGTAGGGCCGGTCGCCGTGATGGTGACCAGCCCCGGCGGGTCGTTCGGCGGCGTATCGAATGGCTTCACCTACCTCGTCGCTACGCCACAACTCGCCAGCGTTGCACCTTCCGAGGGGTTGCTCGTCGGCGGGACGCCGATCACGCTCACGGGCAGCGGCTTTGTGGTCGGCGCCTCGGTGACGATCGGCGGACAGCCCGCGCGAAACGTGATCGTCACCAGCCCGACGACGATCACCGCGGTCACGCCGCCGGGCGTGCCAGGCGGCGCGGTGGTGCTGGTGACGAACCCGGGCGGCATCATCACCGGCCTCGCCACCGGGTTCACCTACTCCGCGACTCCCGCGGTCGCGACCCTCGCCGTCACCGGCGTGAGCCCGTCGTCGGGTCCGATGGCCGGCGGGACACTCGTGACAATCACGGGACAGGGATTCGCCGCAGGCGCGATCGTGACGATCGGCGGGGTGCCGGCGACGAACGTGACCGTGCTCGGCCCCACGCAGATCCTCGCGTCCACGCCGGCCTCCTCGGTGAGCGGGCCTGCGACCGTAGTGGTCACCGTGAACAACTTCGGGAACGCACTGAACGGCGCGTTCACCTACACGTCCTCATCGACCGGCGGCACAGCGACCACGCCGCCGACGACGCAGACGTCTGGGCTCGCGCCCGGTAGTTCGGGCCTCTTCGTCTTCCGCGGCGGGAGCAACGCCGACCTGGCCGTCGCGACCGGCTGCCCTGCCGGACGGCTCGTGCTCTGGGCCACCGACACCAAGGGACAATGGGTCGGATACATCCCGACGGCGCCCGCGGTGATCAATGTTTCATGGGAGGCGTTATTCCCCAGCGGAATCCCGGCCGGCACGCCGATCTACGTCCGTTGCTCCTAGGCGGGCCTCGGCTGCAACGGGACTAACCGAGCAGGGCCTCGGACGCCGGTGCGTCGAGCGCTTCGACATCGAGGCGGCCGGTCCGCCGCCACTGGCGGATGACGACGGCGAGCAGCGTGGCAGCGAAGACCGCAGTCGAAAGCAGCACGATGCTCGCTCCGGACGCGACGTCGACGTAGTACGAGGCATAGATCCCCGCGAAGGCAATTGCACCTCCGAGTGCCGCCGAGAGCATGAGCATCATCGAGAAGCGGTCCGTGAGCAGCCGTGCCGTGACCGGCGGGATCACGATCGACGCGGCGATCAGCGTCACGCCCATGATCCGGATCGAGGCGATGATCGTCGCGGCGAGGATCAGCGCGACGAGTGCGTCCAGCCGCCCGGTGCGCACCCCGAACGCCGGCGCCACCTCCGGGTCGAAGACCATGAACAGCAGTTGTTTGTACGCGAAGACGAAGACCGCGACCGCAAACAGCAATACCCCGCCTATCACGACGAGGTCGACGCCGGTCACGCCGAGCAGGTTCCCGAAGAGCGCGGCGTCGAAATTCCTCGTGACGCTCTTCGCGCGGCTGATCAGCGCGACGCCGAGCGCAAACGACGCCGTGGTGACGATACCGATCGCGGCGTCCGCGCCGATCTGGCGCCGGCGCGTGGCCTGGTTGATCAGCAGCGCGGAGGCGAACCCCCACGCGCCTGCGGCGAGGTAGAAATTGACGCCGGCGACATACCCGACGACCGCGCCGCCGAAGACGGCGTGGGACATCCCGTGCCCGATGTAACTCATCCGGCGCAACACGACGACCACGCCCACCAGTCCGGTGAGCACCCCCACCATCGTCGCGGCGAGCAGCGCGTGACGAAAGAAGTCGAACTGCCATGGGGTGCCGAGCGCAGAGATGATGCCCACGGGCGCCCTAGGCCTCTCGGTGCGGGCGGTCGGCGACCAGCGTCACGCCGTCCTGATGCACCACCACCATGTCACCGTCGAAGGCGCGCCGCAGTATCTCCGGTGTGAACACCGTTGAGGGCGGCCCGTCCGCGATGATCTCGCCGCGGAGACAAACGACCCGCGGCAGGTGCGTGGCGACCGCGTTGATCTCGTGCGTCGAGAGCAACACCGTCACACCCTCCGCGTTCAGCCCGGCCAGCAGGTGAAGGACGTCGTCGCGGGTCTTGATATCGACGCCGCTTGTCGGCTCGTCGAGTATGAGCAATCGCGGGTTGCGGATCAGCGCGCGCGCCAGGAACACGCGTTGCTGCTGGCCGCCGGAGAGGGCGCGGATGTGCCGAGCGCGGTATGCCGCCATCCCCAGCCGCTCGAGGAGGTCCGCGGCGTCCTTCCGGTCCTGCGCGCGCGGCCAGGGCCAGCGCCCGGAGACGGTCGCGCGGCCCATCAGCACGACTTCCTCGACCGTGACGGGAAAGTTCCAGTCGATCGCCTCGACCTGCGGCACGTATCCGACGGCCGGGCGCTCGCCTTCATGCACGGCGCAGCCGTCGACCTCGACCGTGCCCGCGTACAGATGCGCCATGCCCATCAACGCGCGTAGGAGCGTCGTCTTTCCCGAGCCGCTCGGACCGACCAGCCCGACGAACTCCCCGGCCTCGACGCGCAGATCGACATCGCGCAGCACGGGCCGGCCCTCGTACCCGGCCGCCAGCCCGCGGACATCGATGATCGGTGCGGCCATCGACGGCTAGTCCGCTGCCGTATTCACGACGGGGACCTTGAGCACGGCGTCTGCCGATCCGCCGAGGCGCGTGAAGAGGACCTTCATGTCCTCCACGAGCATGCCGACGTAGGTGTGCCGGGCCTCTCCCGGCTTGCCCGGCGGCGCGTCATCGCGCAGTTGGTCTTCGAACACAGCGCCGCTCTCCTTCGCGATCGTCTCCAGCGTCTTGCTCGGGAAGACCTCGCTGCCGAAGACGGCGGGCACCTGCTCCTGCTTGATCTGCGCAATCAGCGCCCCAACGTCCTTCGCACTCGGTTCGGAGAAGTCCGAGGGCTGCGCGGCGCCGATCACCTTCCAGCCGTACCGGCGCGCCCAGTACGCCCAGGAGTCGTGGTAGGTGAGGAGTTTCCGGTTCGCGACGGGGACCGACTCCTGGTCCTTGCGGATCGCCTCGTCCAGTTGCTGGAGCACGGACGCGAAGCGTTCGTAGTTGGCCCGGTAGTAGCCGGCGTTCGCCGGGTCGTCTGCGCTCAGCCATTGGCGGACGAGGTCGGCGTACTTCGCTGCGTACAAGGGGTCCATCCAGAGGTGGGGGTTGGGCGCCCCGCCCTCCTTCGGGAAACTGAAGTCGTAGAGGAAGCCGTCCTGCGGGTCATCGCCGGAGAGCGTGTTCTCGGCGAGGCGGTAGATCTTGCTGGGGTCCTTCAGATTCGCCTTCGCAATCGCCTCGGTCGTCCCCTCGAGGTGCGCGCCGTTCATGATCAGCAGGTCGGCGCGGCTCAGGATCTCGGCATCGGACGGCCGCGGCTCGTAGGTGTGCGAGTCGACGCCGTCCGGGATCAGGCCGCGGACGCGGATCCGCGAGCCGCCCACGCTCTGGACGATGCTGGTCAGCGGCGCGACGGTAGTCGCCACCTTCAATTTCCCGTCATCCTCCCGAAAATCGCTCGCCGTCGAAGTCGGACGCGGGCCGGACTTCGAGCAGCCCGCGAGAAGCAGCAGGACAAGCGCGGGGAGCAGCAGGGAGATGCGATGTGTCGCAGGCGATCGGCGCACAGGCATGGCCTCCCCGGATGTCGCGAGGCTACTGGTCGGGATGTGCAGTTGCAACTATTCGCAACTGGCTGCGGGCGCTACGCTTCGATCGGAGGGTCCGCGATGTCCTGCACGGCCGTGATTGAACGGCGATTGCGCTCGGTTGGACTCCGGGTGACGGCGCAGCGCCTGGCTGTGGGCGAGGCGCTACTGCACGCCGCGGACCATCGCACGGCGGAGGAAGTCCAGGCGCGGCTGCAAGCGGAGTCTGCGCAGCCGGTCTCGCTGGCCACGGTCTACCGCACCCTTCACACGCTCGTGCAGCACCGCATCGCCGGGCACCTCGAGCGCGGGCACGGCAGCGCGGTGTACGAATGGCTGGACCCGCAGCACCCCCACCACCACGCGGTATGCGTCGATTGCGGGGCCGAGGTCGAGATCCCGCCGCGTCTGCTCGGACGCTTAGAGCGGGCGATGAGGGCGGAGTCGCGCTTCACGCCGTTCCTTGACCACCTGGCCCTCACCGGCCGCTGCGCGGCGTGCGCGGTCGCGGCGGGCGCCTCCTAGCGGGCCCGATCACCGCCCGCCCGCCGGGCATCATTCACCCATGTAATATTGCCGGCGCTCGCCACCATGCCTGACCGACGGAGGAATCACCATGCCCGTGCCCTACCGGACCGACCAGCAAGAGGGCATCCTCGCCGAGACCGTGATGATCGCGGGCCACAACGGCGACCAGATTCGCGCCTTCTATGCCCGGCCCACGGCGCCCGGCCCCGTCCCCGGGGTGGTCCTCGTCCACCACGCGCCAGGCTGGAGCGACTGGTACAAGGAGGCGACGCTCCGCTTCGCGCGGCGTGGTTACTCAGCGATCTGCGCCAACCTGTACGAGCGCACCGGCCACGGCACCGTCGAAGACGTGACGGTGATGGTGCGGGCAGCGGGGGGCGTGCCGGACGCCCAGGTGGTAGGCGACACCGTGAGCGCAGCGCGGTTCCTGAAGCAGCAGTCGAACGCCACGGGCAAGGTCGGCATCATCGGCTCCTGCTCCGGCGGGCGGCACACCTACCTGACGGCGTGCCAGAGCGACGAGTTCGCCGCCGCCGTCGACCTCTGGGGGGGCGGCGTGGTTGCCAAGCCCGAGGACCTGAACGAGAAGCGCCCCGTCGCGCCGATCGATCTGACGGCACACCTGTCGTGCCCGCTCCTCGGACTCTTCGGGAACGAGGACCGCGCGCCGTCGCCGGAGCAGGTGGACCAGCACGAGGCCGCGCTGAAGCAGCACGGCAAGCAGTACGAGTTCCATCGATACGACGGCGCCGGGCACGGCTTCTTCTATTACGACCGGCCACCCTATCGCCAGGAGCAGGCGATGGACGGCTGGGGGAAGGTCTGGGAGTTCTTCGAACGACATCTCACCTAGCCCAGCGCGTCCGGAGGAGTCACGCCATGTGCACGAACATCGTCGAACAGACGCCTGTCACCGGCGCCGCCAGGGGCGAGCGCGGTTGGTTCAAGGTGAAGACCGCGCTCGTCTCGTATGACCACCCCGTGCGGCTCACCGACGAGCACGCGCTGAACATTGACCTCCTGAGCGACGCCCTCAGCGAGCGCATCGCGATCGAACTGGACGCGACCTCCGCGCGCGCCCTCGTCGCCAGCATCGACGAGGCGCTCCGCCAGGCCGAGGCGATGGACGCGATCGTCTAGCCGCAGACTGCCCGTCCGCCCGGCCCGGTGGGCGCGAAGTGCCTGCCCCATACCTGCCCGCTAGAATCGATATCTCATCGGGTAAGCGGGAGGAGCGGCCGTGACGCCGGAAGGGTTCCCCGTCGTCGGCATCGTCGGTGCGGGGCAACTCGCGCGGATGACCTACCAGGCGGCGATCTCCCTCGGGATCGGCGTCCGCGTGCTCGCGGAGCGCCCGGACGAGTCAGCCGCCCGCGTCTGTCCTGCGGTCGACATCGGCTCCCCCAACTCGCGTGACGACCTCGTCGCCTTCGCTGCACGTTGCGACGTCGTCACGCTCGACCACGAACTTGTCGACGATGAAGCGCTCGAGGCGATCGAGCGGGTGGGCGGCGTCGTGCGGCCGGGCGCACACGCCCTGCGCTTCGCGAAGGACAAACTGCACCAGCGGACCGAGTTCGCGCGGGCCGGTCTGCCCGTCCCGCCGTTCGCCGAGGTGCGCGCGGTCGAGGACATCGCCGCCTTCGCCGTGCTGCACGGCTGGCCGGTCGTCGCGAAGGCGCAGCGCGGCGGGTACGACGGACGGGGGGTCTGGGTGCTGGAGGGTCCGGCATCCGCCGCAGACCTCGTCCGCGAGGCCACCGGTCGCGGCACCGCGCTGATGGTCGAGGCGTTCGTGCCGATCGAGCGCGAACTGGCCGTGCTCGTCGCACGACGTCCCGGCGGCGAGTGTGCCGTCTACCCGATCGTGGAGACCGTGCAGCGAGACGGCATCTGCCACGAGGTGATCGCGCCCGCGGCGGTGCCTGCCTCGGTCGCGGCGGAGGCCCGGCGGATCGGGTTGCGCGTCGCTGAGTTGACCGAGGCGACGGGCATCGTCGCGACCGAGTTGTTCCTTTCGGGTGGGGCACTGGTCATCAACGAGGTGGCGACGCGTCCGCACAACTCGGGGCACTTCAGCATGGACGCCTGCGCGACCTCGCAGTTCGAGAACCACCTGCGCGCCGTCCTGGACTGGCCGCTCGGCCCCACGGACATGCTCATGCCGCACATCGTCATGGCGAACCTGCTGGGCGAGGATCACGACAGCCTTGCGCCGCGCCTTCCATCGGCGGTCGCGCTGCCCGGCGGCGTGCATCCGCACCTGTACGGGAAGGAAGTCCGCCCGGGGCGTAAGGTCGGGCACGTCAACGCCTGGGGGACGGACGCCGAGGAGACGCGCGCCCGCGCTGTCCGTGCCGCCGCCCTGCTCACCGGACGCGCACCTGCTTCCGCACCCGTGGGGAGGACCGCATGACCCAGCCGCCGCAGCCGCTCGTCGGGATCATCATGGGGAGCGACTCCGACCTCTCCACGATGCGGGCCGCCGCCGACGTGCTGGCCGAGTACGGCGTGCCGCACGAGGTGCGCGTGATCTCCGCCCACCGCACGCCGCTCCAGATGGTCGAGTACGCACAGACTGCCGCTTCGCGCGGGCTGAAGGTGATCATCGCGGGCGCCGGGGGGGCGGCGCACCTGCCGGGCATGACCGCCTCGCTCACCACGCTCCCGGTGATCGGCGTGCCGGTGCCCCTCGCGCTGCTGGACGGCCTCGACTCCCTGCTCTCGATCGTGCAGATGCCCGCGGGTGTCCCGGTCGCGACGGTGGCGATCGGGAATGCGAGGAACGCGGGACTGCTCGCCGTGCGGATACTCGGCACGCACGACACCGAACTCGCCGCGAAGGTCGCGGAGGCCCAGGCGGAGGTCCAAACGAACGTGGCGCAGAAGGACGCGCGGATGCGCGCGGAATTCCCCGTGGAGAGTTGAGCGAGCCCCGAGGAGGCAACTTGTGACCACTCCCGAGCGGGATGACTCCGGGCCTGACGGGCCTGCCGCCAACAAGCTCTGCATCGTCATCGTCCCGGACGGCGACGGCGACCGCCTCGTGACCGCGCTCTCGAAGATCAGCGTCGGGGCGACGCGTGTCGGGTCGTCCGGCGGGTTTCTACGGCGCGGCTCCGTGACGGTGTTCAGCGCCGTCCAGGCCGAGCGCGTCCCCGAACTCGTGGCGCTGCTGCAGCGGGAGTTCCCGGAGGTGGTGGAGCCGATGGCGCTCGCGAGCCTTCCCTTCGCCGACGAACTCGAAGTGCCGAGCGCGGCGACGGTCGACGTGCGCGTGGGCGGGGCGGTGCTTTTCGTGGTGCCGATGGAGCAGATGAAGCGCGTCTAGCGGCGGCCGGACGCCCCCGCTACCACTGGTAGTTCTGGAACACCCAGTCGAGGAGTGCGACGGCGCTGTCCTCCCGGTAGCGGTCGTCCAGCAGCGCGACGAATACGCGATGCCCGTTGCGCACCGCAGAGACGACGATGGTGCGGCCCGCCTCGTCCGTGAACCCGGTCTTCACGCCGTCTGCACCTGGATAGCGCTGGAGCAGCGTGTTGGTGTTGTACAGCGCGATGTTCCGCGAACCGCTTGTCGTGCGCAGCGGCGCCCCGACAACCTCGCGGAACTGCGGCAGCGTCATCCCGTAGCGCGCCATCATCGCGAGGTCGTAGGCGGTGCTGCGATGCTGGGGCGAGCCGAGCCCGTGCGGGTCGGTGAACGTCGTGCCGCTGAGGCCGAGGCGGTGGACGAGCGTGTTCATCTGCTTCACGAACGCCGCCTCGCTGCCCGCTTCGTATCTCGCGATGGCGATCGCAGCATCGTTGCCGGAGGGCAGCATCAGGCCGTAGAGCAGGTCTGTCATGCTGTAGCAGTCGCCCGGGCGCAGCCCCATGACGCTGCTCCCGTCGAGCGCAGCCATGCGCTGCCCGTCCACGTCCACTGTCACGCCGGACGACAACTCCGTGCCTTCGACGGCGAGGATCGCGGTCGCGATCTTGGTCAGGCTCGCCGGCGGCCGGGGCGTGGTGGCGTTCTTGTCGTACAGCAGTTCGCCGGAGCCGCCGTCCACGATCGCGACGGCCGCCGCGCCCACCAGCGGCGCCGGCTTCAGCCCGATCTTCCGAGGCGCGGGCGCAGCGGGGACCGGCGACGGCACGGAAACGACGGCCTGAGTCGCCGACGCCCGGCAGATGAGCATCAACGCGGTTCCGCCGGGGATCCGGCCGCCTGCGAATGCCGTCTGCCACTCGGCGTTGACGAAGTCCGGCACGCCCACCAGATATGACACGAGGCCCGCCCCGTTGGGGCGGTTCGCGTAGATCGCGGAGATCGTGCAGCCCTGCGACTCCGTCGCCGTTTCCAGGGCGTTCATCGTGCCGCCACCCCAGAGGGCGAGGTTCAGCCCGGTCGTCGAAAGCGTCGTATTCAGACCCGGCCTGACGGGGGCGACCGTGCTCACGCAGGCCGCTGTCCCCGCGCTTGGCCCCGGCGAGACAGCGCCTGCCGTGGCACCCCCCGAGGCGGGCGCGGGGCTGCCATAGGCGGCGAGATAGACATCGGCTACCCAGCCGGTGAACCCGCTCGCGGTGACGAGTTGCCAGCGGTACCCGTCGGCGTCGCTCGTGCCCGGAAGGATGGTCGCGGTGCTGCCGCTTGCCACGCAGGTGAGGGGTGTGCCGCTCAGGCCTGCAGCGGGACGCACCCGGAGGCAATCGCCGTCCGCACGGACGACGGCAATCGACCCGACGGGGAGCGGATCCCGGCCCGCGGCGATCAGCGCGCTTTGCTCATGCGCGACGTCGGGCCCTTCGGCCGAGGCGGGGATGATCGGGAAGACGAGTCCGAGGAGGAGCGAGAGCAACGCCGCCACAGTGGCGGCCCGCATCGGGCGGCGCGTGCAGCGATCCGCTGCGCGCGGCGAGAGGCGCCTCGAGAGGATCACAGTGCGGACTCCGGCCCCCACCCGCTGCGCGGAGGATAACCGGAGCGCCCCTGTCAGTGAAGCCTCAACCGCCTCGCAGTGGCACAAATCTTCCGGGGAAAGGGGCGCTCGCCTAGCGGCGCGGCCCCTCGAAGACGCAGGTGAACGTCACGCCGGTCGCCGTCTCGACGCGATGATGCACACCGCCGGGGACGATGTATCGCGCGCCGGGGACCAGCGGATGGCGCTGGCTGTGGTCCAAGTACAGCATGCCCTCGCCGGAGTTGCAGAGGTAGACCTCCGGCCATGGGTGCGAGTGGCCCCTGGTGCTCTGAGCCGGGTGCAGCACGGTCTCGGAGATCGTCGTGTCGCCGAACGCCATGTCACGTATGAGATAGCGGTGGTCGTCCGCCATCGTGCGCCACTCGAGTTGAGCGAGTGTGGTCATGAGCCAGCCTCCACCACCATTGCCTCGACGGGTTCGAAACGTCGCGCCGCTTCATGGGCGGCCTCGTGCGCGGCCTCGGCGGCCGCCACCATCTCGCGAGTGCCCTTCTCGGCGACCACGTAGACCAGTCCCTTGCCCCTTGCCAGCCGCCACTGGGCGTGCAGCGCAGGCATGCTCGCCCAGAAGAACGTGATGACGCCCATTGCAGGCCACATCACGTACTGGCGCAGCAGTCCCCAGCCGGTCATCCAGTGGGGACGCGCCGGACGGGTGCGGGTCTCGAAGACGATCAGCGCGATTAGCGGCAACAGGCAGATCGCAATGAGGAGGCCGTCGAGGTTCAGCCACATGCCGTTCTCGACGAGGCCGGTCTTGTCGAACGCGAGCCACCTGTCCACGTGGAACACGTTCTCGGGGTGCCAGCCGGGGCCGGGGATGTTGAACGCCTTGTGCGTCCACCACAGCGGCATCGACGCGCCGAAACTGCCCGACATCTTGGCCGGGACGAGGATCCCGAGCGTGACGATGTACCACTGCGCCACCCAGAAGACGTGCGTCTTCGTCAGGGCCGACGTCAGCAGCAGCCGCCGGCCGAACGAGAGGGGGCCACGGCGGAACGTGGCGTTCCATGCGTAGGTGACGTCGCTCGCGCCCCAGGCGTGTCGCTTCGCCTGCTCGTAGTGCGCCTTGAGCGTGGCGAACGTACCGCCGGGCGCGAGGACGCAGTCGTTCCCGACGGGGATGTAGACCGGGTCGACGTGGACGCGGTCGCCGAGGGTGAAACACGCCTTCAGGTAGACGTGCCAGTCCTCCGGGATGACCTCCTCATCCCAGTAGTCGATCTCGTGCAGCATCGACCAGGAAAGGGAGTAGCACGAGGTGGGGAACTTCACCGAGAAGGGAAGGACTAGGTTGGCCGTGCGGTTGATGCCGGAGAGGCCGTCCGGGATGCGCAGGGGCGCGGGGATGTCCCAGATGTTGTTGGAGTTGAAGATCGTTGGCTGCCAGAACGTGCGATACCGGTCCGCGGCGGTGAGGAACTGGTGGTTCAGTGCGACGAAATGTCGGGGGTGGAACACCGCGTCCGCGTCACACGAGGTGACCGTGTACCGGGCGATGTCGTCGCCGCCCTCGATCAGCCGCCGGTACGCCTGACGGGCGGCCCAGGCTTCGTTCGAGCCCTTACCCGCGAGTTCGCCGGGCAGGCCCGCCGGGTGGAACGTAGCGAAGATCCCGGCGAACGCGCCCTGGAACTGGGCAACGAGGCGTCCCGACTTGCCCACCGCCTCGGCCTCGCGGGCCTCCATCGCCAGCACCACCACCACCTGGTCCGCGTTTGCCTGCGTCGCGAGCGAGCGAAGCGTGCGGGCTAGGCCTTCTTCGTGCTCTTTGTAGTTGGGGACGATGACGAGGTGGCGCGGCCAGTCCCAGGCCGCAGCATCTGGACGCGTGCGGGCCCAAGCGGCGTACTTGCCTCGCCAGTCGGTGACGGTCCACTGACGGATCCGCCGCAGGCCGACCCAGACCGCGACGCCGACGGCGTACGAGCGGATCACCCAGTAGACGAAGAACACGGTCAGCGCCAGGGCGAGGATCGCCGCGGTGGTGTGCGTCCACGGCGCCCAGAAGATCGAGGAGGCCATGGCCACAGAGAGGACCAGCGGCACCGCGTCCCCCACCCGCCACCAGAAACGGGAAGCCGGGCCAAGTGGCGGCGCTGCTGCTTTTGAGAGTTGACGGCGCTGAGCACGCTGCTGCGCACCCAGGGCTGGAATGCTAGTCAATGGCGGAACCCTCTCCGGGGTTCCTCCTTACGCCGACGAGGTGAGCTGACGGGCTACGGGTGGAGGTCCCGCACGAGCCGTCCCCGGTTTCCCGGCTCCGGCCGTTACGCCCCAGTAGTTGGTTCCCCCGTACTCACGGTGCTACCTGCACCGAAGTTTTGGCGTCTGCTTCAAACACTGGGAGGATCGTGCGGCCTTCGGAGCGGCAACGCAACCCCCTCACATTTTTTAATAGCACAAATGGTCTAGAGATAGGACCGCCTCAGTGGCGCACGGTTGAATCTGCCGAACCCGTCCTACCTGTCCGGCCACTACCGGATGCCGCTGTCGAAGGCCACATCCACGGTGCTCCAGAGCAGCACGCGCACCTCGAACGGCTGCGGTGCCGCCCTCGGCATCACGCCTCCCGCGGGTGGCTGCGGTGTGAGGACGTACGAGCCGGGGCCGAGGGGAATCGAGTACGTGCCGTCGGCCGCGGATTCGACGCGCGCGACCTCGCGACCGGCGGCGTCCCGGACTGTCAGGAGCGCCTGGTAGGGACGGTCAGGGCACGGGACGTCCTCGCGCACCACTGGGCACATCGGCCCGATGGTCACGCGCCCCCTCACGCCGGAGAGGTTCGAGGGGCTCGCGGGTTGAGGGACTCCCGCCCGCAGGCTGAGGACGTACGTCGAGCCCGGTGACCCAGTCTCGACCTGGGCCTCCACGCGCAAGTCGCCCAGCAACCCGGAGCCGAGGCTCCCGGCGGGCATCGCAAGCACCAGCGCGGCAACGCGTCCGTCCGCGTGGTCGCCGACAAGCCGGACGACGATCTGGCCGGCCCAGATGCACTGCACCTCTGGGCGGCACCGGCTGTCTTCGATCACCTCGCGGAAGGTGACCGTCCAACCGGTACCGGCGACGCGGACATGCTCCCCCAGGCGCAGCGATACCAGCCCATCAGGCTGCACGACCGCATCGCTGCCCCCACCGGAGGCCGGAGTCGGACTAGGGGTGGGCACTGGCGGGCTGCTCACTACGGGTGTGGGAGTAGCCGGGGGAGGCGTCTGCGTCGCGTTAGCCTCGCGTGTGGCCTCGGTGGTGGGAGAGGGCGAGGCGGCTGGGGGCGTTTCGCGCGGCGTCACCGTCTGAGGGTCATCGATACATGCGGTGAGGAGCACGGCCCCGGCGGTGATGGCGAAGGCCACCCGTCGCCACTGCGCGAGCCGAGACACCGCGCCGGGATGTGTAGCCTCAGACATACAAGGTGAACGGCGGCGACGCCGTCTATGTTCCTCCGCCGGTAATCCCAAATCTCGCTCGCGAGGCCGCGGAAGCCGCCCGGGACGGCTCGATGCCGCCCGTGCAGTTCAAACTGATCCCCCCGGAGGCCCCGTTGACCGGGACAGAACGGGCGGAGTTGGCGGATGGGCTGGCCCGCTCCCTGGGGGACTGAGGCCCCGCTCTGCCGGGGTCGTTGACAGCGATGAAAACGTTCGTATTGTGACCGCACTCCCAGCGGTGCGGGTACGGCTCCCGCGCGTCGCCCTGGGAGGCAGCGCATCCGCCTGCTTCGGAGCGGCGCAAGGAGGACCCTGATGCAGCAACTCGAGATTGTCCCGCACCTCCTGTACGAACCTGAGTACGAGACGGGCGTCCTGTGGATCAAGTTCAACCGCCCGGAGCGGCTGAACGCCTGCGCAGGCGGCACTGACAGCAAGAGCACCCTCGCCAAAGTCGGCGAGTACATGCGCGCCGGGGACGACGACCCGAAGATCCGATTCATCGTCCTGACTGGCGTCGGACGCGCCTTCTCAGCCGGCGTCGACGTGAAGGGCAACCCCGGCGAGGACTTCGGCGGGCCGTTCCTGGGCGCTGCGCGCCAGGAGGGGCCGGACGCGACGCGCCAAGGCTTCCTCTACGCGACGACGAAGCTGATTAAGGACATCAACTACATCCGCAAGCCCACGATCGCCATGATGAACGGCGTCGCCGCCGGCTTCGGCATGGACATGGCCCTCGCCTGCGACATCCGCTACGGCTGCGAGAACACCCGCTTCATCACCTACCAGCAGGTGGGCCAGATCATCGAGAACGGCGGCACCTACTGGCTGCCGAAAATGGCCGGCATCGGCCGCGCGCTCGAGTTCGCCTTCACCGGCTTCCTCGACGCCGAGCGTGCCTACCAGTGGGGGATCCTGAACAAGCTCGTGCCCGCGGAAAACCTCGAGGCTGAGGTGCGCGGTCTGTGCTCCCAGATGCTGAAGAGCCCGCCGATC
>SCTU01000114.1 GCA_004297315.1 Dehalococcoidia bacterium
GCTGCTCGCGCCGACAATCGAGGACGCCCGCACGATCGCGGCCGAGATCGAGCGGCTGAATGAGGATCGGCGCGCGGTGACGACGGAGGCGGTCGAGGTGGCGCGCGCCCTCGTTGGCGAGACGCCGCCACCGCTCATCGTGGTGGACTCCAGCCAGATGTCTTCCGGCATCATCGGCCTCGTGGCGGCGCGGCTGGCGGAGGAGTTCCACCGGCCGGCGATCGCGATCGGCATCGAGGGCGGCGAAGGCCGCGGCTCCTGCCGCTCGATCCCGGAGTTCGACGTCACGGCGCTGCTCCAGCGCAACGCCGACCTCTTCCTGCGCTACGGCGGACACCGCGCCGCCGCCGGCTTCTCGGTTGCGCCATCACGGATCCCGGAGATGCGCGCGCGCCTGGTCGAAGACGCCGCGCGCCACATCGACGCCGGCGCGCTCGTCGGGGCGATCGACGTGGACGCAGAACTCCCGTTGGGAGCCGTCGACCGACGGATGGTGCAGTGGCTGGGGCTGCTGGGGCCGTTCGGGAACGGCAACCCCGCGCCCGTCTTCGTGGCCCGCGGTGTGCGGGTGACGGACAGCCGGGCAGTCGGCGCGGACGGCGCGCACCTGCAGATGTCGCTGCGCGCAGGGAACGTCACCTGGCGGGCGATCGCGTTCCGGCAAGCCGCCGCAGCCGTGCCGGCCGGCGGAGACGCTGACGTGGTCTACACGTTCCGCTCCGACCAGTTCGGGGGCGAGGCGCGGCTGCAATTGGAGGTGCTGGACCTCCGTCCCGCCTCAGACGCGGGGTTCGAGGCGGGGGCGGGTTAGCGGTCGTCGCCCTCGGCGGGCTTGCCCGCGCCGGACCGCGCCCAGAGCGCCTCGTACCGTCGACCCAGGATGGCGTCGACGCGCTCGGCCCGGTCGAGCCTTCGCAACTCGGTGAGGCACGCCTCGGCGGCAGGATGGTCGTCGAGACGGCGGAGCAGGCAGCCCCAGACGCCGCTGGAGACCACGCTCGCGACGCGCATCCGCCACGGGATCATGGTGATCGACTCCGGGCGTGGGAGCATCGGGCGGAGACGGCGCAGCGAGCGGAGGCGTTCGCCTGTGTCGCGCGCCATCGGCACAACGCGCACCATCGTCGGCACGTCCGCAGTGCGGCGCCCGTCGACGAGGAGGGTGCGGCCGATCAGCGGGAAGTAGACGGTGATCACCTCGGCCTCGGCGATGTTCTGGCAGACCGCCCGAAGGTCGAGGTCGGCACCGTCGTCGATCATCCGTAGCTCTTCCCGATCCCGAAGGTGCAATGAGGTTATGGAAGCGTCGCCGTCACTACTATGCGCGGACAAGTCGTAAGAAGCGATGCCGGCCCACCCGGATTTCGTCTCCGGGACGGACGGGCGTCGCGGGGTCCGTGACGGACGCGCCACCGACGCTCACGGCGCCCTGGGCGACGAGCCGGCGCACCTCCCCATTGCTCTTCGCGAAGCCGGCTGCGACGAGGACGCCGGCCACTGTGGCCTCGCCGTCGACGGCGTGCTCGGGCATCTCCTCCGGCGTCTCGCGGCGCTGGAACGTGGACTCGAAGTAGACGTGGGCGGCCTCGGCAGCCGAGCGGCCGTGGAAGACGGCGGTGATCTCCTCTGCCAGCCGCTTCTTGGCATCCATCGGACGGAGCGTGCCCGCCTCGAGGCCGCGCGCGATCGCCTCCACCTCGTCGGGCCGCAGCGGCGTCGCGAGCGTGTAGTAGTTCATCGTCGCAGAGTCGGGGATCGACATGACCTTGCCGAACATCTCGTTGGGCGACTCGGTGAGGCCGACGTAGTTGCCGAGGGATTTTGACATCTTCTCGTGGCCATCGGTGCCGACGAGGATCGGGAGCGTGACGCAGACTTGCGGGCGCTGTCCCCAGGCCTCCTGCAACTGACGGCCCGCCATCAGGTTGAACAGCTGGTCGGAGCCGCCGATCTGCACATCGGTCTCCATGTGGAAGGCGTCGTACGCCTGCAGCATGGCGTAGAGCAGTTCGGAGACGTGGATCGGCGTGCCCTCGTCGTACCGCTTCCCAAAGTTCTCGCGGCGGAGGAACTGGGCGACGGTGTACTGGGCGGTGAGGCGGAGGACGTCCGCAAAGCCGAGGGCGTTCAACCAGTCGGCGTTGTAGGCGACCTTCGTCTTCGCACGGTCGAGGATGACGAACGCCTGGTCGGTGTACGTCTTCGCGTTCTCGGCCACCTGCGCGGGCGTGAGCACGGGCCGGGTGGTGTCCCGGCCGGTTGGGTCGCCGATTAGCGCCGTGAAGTTGCCGATGAGGAACGTGACGTCGTGGCCGAACTCCTGGAACTGGCGCAACTTCCTCATCGGGACGGCATGGCCGAGCGTGAGGTCGACCTTGGTCGGGTCGAAGCCGCAGTACACACGCAGCGGCCGGTCCTCCTCCAGGCGGGCGCGCAGGTCGCGCTCCATCACGCGCTTCGTGGCTTCGTCACCGAACTCGGTGCCGGCCATGAAGACGCGCATCTGTTCCTCGACAGGGGCCATCTTCCGGGTCATGCGAGCCACTTCCGCGCTGCCTCCGCGTCGACCTTGATCTGCGCCACAAGCGCCTCGATGCCGTCGAAGCGGCGTTCCTCGCGCAGCCGGTGGAGCAGTTCGACGGTCACGACCTGGCCATACAGGTCGCCTTCGAAATCGAAGACGTGTGTCTCCACGCGGCGCGTGGTGCCCTCGAAGGTCGGGCGCTTCCCCACGTTCGTCACGGCGGCGAAGATGCCCGACGGCAGGTATGCGCGTGTGACGTAGACGCCGTCCGGCGGCAGCGCGCGGTCGGCGCTGACGCCGACGTTCAGCGTGGGGAAGCCGATCGTGCGCCCGCGCTGGTCGCCGCGCAACACCGGGCCGCGCAACGAGAAGGGCCGGCCAAGCAGCGCATGGACTTCCTCCATCTCACCCGCCGCGAGGGCGTTGCGGATACGGGTGGAGGAGATCGGCGCGGCGTCAGTACCGTGGTCGATCAGGCTGACCGGCAGGACCTCGAAGCCCTGCTCCTCACCAATCTCTGCCAGGCGGTCGACGGTGCCCTCGCCTCCTCGCCCGAGCCGGAAGTCGGCGCCGACGACGATCAGGCGGACGCGGGCCTCCTCGACCAGCAGCCGGCAGAAGTCCTCCGCGCTGACCTGCTGTAGTTCGGACGTGAACTGGATCACCGAGACAAACTCGACGCCGCAGGCGCGGAGCAACTCGACACGGTGCTCCAGCGATTCGAGGTATTCGAACGGTTGGTCCGGCCGGATGACGGTGCGCGGGTGCGGGTGGAAGGTGATCACGCCGCCCGTCAGCCCTCGCGCGCGTCCTTCCGCCAGCATGCGCTTGACCAGCGCCTGGTGTCCGGCATGCACGCCGTCGAAGACGCCGATCGAGAGCGCGTGCTCGCCGGGAGTGACGCTGCGACGGAGCTCCTCGCGGACGAGCAGCATCAGACGCCCCCCGTCGCGGCGGCCCGGTCGCTAGGCACCGGTGAAGTCCTCGGCGGTCTCCGCCTCGACCGTCGCGTCGCGCGTCGCGCCGGCGAGGCGCACCAGTTCGATGTCTCCGAACGCGTTGGACTGCTGGGCCGCCAGGTAGCGTTGCTTGATCAGTTCCAGCACCGCCATGAAGTCGACGATCACCATCGTGCGCGACGTCGCACCCTCGATCAGCCGCCGGAACGAGGTGCGCCCTTCGCGGTCGAGGAGGTCGGCGAGCCGTGTGATCCGGTCGCGCAGCCGGACGGGCTCACGCACCACCTCGCCGCCCGGCTCCTCTTCCGGCAGCCGCGCAACGACCTCGCGGATCATGTCCACGAGCGAAGAAAGCGTGACCGTGTCGAGGCCGGTTGGAAGGGGCACCTTGGGCGGCGCGACCTCGCGGCGGTAGGTGCCGTGCCCCCCGTCGCGTGAGCGCAGGAACTCCGCGGCCTGCTTGAACCGGCGGTAGTCACGCAGCGCCTCGACAAGCCCCCGGATGTCGGCGGCGGCATCCTCGTCCTCTTCGACGGCCGCATCCGGGTCGCGCGGCAGCAGCGCGCGCGACTTCAGGAGGAGGAGACGGGCCCCGACCGCGATGAATTCCGCCAGTTCGCCGATGTCGATCCGCTCGCGCGAGCGGAGGTGCTTGAGGTACTGGTCCGTGACTTCGAGCAGGGAGACCTCGGTCACGTCCAGTTCGTTGGACTCGATCAGGTGCAACAGGAGGTCGAGAGGCCCCTGGAAGGCCGGGAGGGTGAACGAGAAGCCCTCCGCAGCGGCCGGCCCCGGCGCTTCCGAGGACGCGGCGGCCGGCGACTCTTCCGCGGAGGGAGCCGCCGGCACGCCCGAGTCCTCGCCGGACGTCATGGGACTAGCGGGCCGCGACCCGCGTGGTGACCTCCGCGAACGGACGGCCGATCGCGGCCGCCAGCGTGCGGGCGTCATTCGCGAGTTCCGCAAAGTTCGCGGGGGTCAGTGACTGTGCGCCGTCGGAGAGGGCGTGGTCCGGGTTCGGGTGCACCTCGATCTCGAGGCCGTCCGCACCGACGGCGATCGACGCCATCGTCATCGGCCGCACGAGGTACCACTTGCCCGTGCCGTGCGAGGGGTCCGAGATCACCGGTAGGTGCGAGAGCCGCTTGACCAGCGCGACCGCGTTCAGGTCCAGCGTGTTCCGCGTCGCCGTCTCGAACGTGCGGATGCCCCGCTCGCACAACATCACGTTCGGGTTGTTCTGCGACAGGATGTACTCCGAGGCGAGCAGCCACTCCTCGATCGTGCCTGCCATGCCGCGCTTGAGCAGGACGGGCTTGCCCGTCTTGCCGGCGTACTCCAGCAGCACGAAGTTCTGCATGTTGCGCGCGCCGATCTGGATGATGTCGGCGTACTGCGCGACGGCGTCGATATCCCGCACCGAGAGGCATTCCGTGATCACCGGCATGCCGAGTTCGTCACCGGCCTGCCGCAGCATCTTCAGGCCGGGGACGCCGAGCCCCTGGAACGCGTACGGGGACGACCTCGGCTTGAAGGCGCCACCGCGGAGGATGTGCGCGCCGGCCTCCCGGACACCCTTTGCGGAGGCCCAGAGCTGGTCCTCGGTCTCCACGGAGCACGGGCCCGCCATGAAGACGGGACGCCCGCCGCCGATCTTCACCCCAAGGCCGACGTCGATCACGGTGTCGGCGGGATGGGTCTCTCGGCTGGAGAGCTTGTACGGCTTCGAGACGCGGATGACCTCGTCGACGCCCTGCATCACGGACATCTCGTCGCGGTGGTCCTGCAGGACCTGGCCGAGGGCGGCGATCACGGTGCGCGTGGCGCCGTGGATCGGTTGGGCCTTCAGCCCGAAGTTCGCGAGCCGCTCGGCGACGGCTTCCGCCTGCGCCGGCGTGTGGTCGGGCTTCATGACGATGATCACAGTTACTCCTCCGAAGCGTCCACGAGGTCACGGCGCAGCGCCTTGGCCTCGTGCAGGTACACATGCTTGAGTTCGTGGGCCGGCCGCTCGGTGTTCACGTGCATCAGCACGCGGATGCACCGGGGCAGCGAGCCCGGGACGTTCATGACGTGCATGCATTCGAGCGCGATGTAGGTCCACCCCATCTCCCGCGCGGCGACCGCCGGGAACTCCGCGTTCAGGTCCACCGTGGTGGTGAACACGACCGAGGCGATGTGGTCCGTGTCGAGGTCGTTGCGACGCACGATCTCCCCGAGCAGTTCTTTCGTCGCCTCGAGGATCTCCTCGCGCGAGTTGGAGCGCACGGTGGTGGCGCCGCGGATACCTCTGACAAGCATCATGGGTGGTGGTCTCCGTCTGTCAGACTCGATGCCGGCCGCGCGAGGCGGCCCCGGTCACGAGCCAAACGAACCGGCCGTGGTCGTCACGGGCCGGTTCGCCTGGCTCCGCGTATAGGACGCGGAGGCGCGGAGCGCCGCATGGCGCTGCTCGCGGTCCCAGGTGCCGGAGTTACGACACACGACCGGTAATCTCCTCCAGGAACCGCCGGGCCACCGCCGGGCGTTCCTCGCTGGACGCCTCCGCCACGGAGCGGACGAAGGCGCTCCCAATCACGACCCCGTCGGCGATCTCTCCGATGGCGCGCACGTGCTCGCGCCGGGAGATGCCAAACCCCACTGCGAGCGGCAGGTCCGTCTGCTCGCGTACCCGGGCCAGCAGGCCGGGCAACTCGCTCGAGACCTCCGCGCGCTCGCCGGTGATGCCGACGAAACCCACGCAGTAGATGAATCCGCTGCCATGTTCGGCGATGAGCCGGATCCGGTCCGGCGTCGCCGTGGGTGGCAACAGATACACCATATGCAGCCCGGCGGCACGTACCAGGCCTTCGAGTTCCCCCGCCTCCTGGGGAGGCAGGTCGACCACGATGAGGCCGTCCACGCCGGCGGACGCTGCATCCGCCACAAACCGTCCCAGCCCGTGGGCCAGAATGGTGTTGAAGTATCCCATAACGAGTAAGGGGGCGCTAACCCCCCGAGAGCGGAGTTCCCGGACCGCGGCAAAGACCGTCGAGGTCGTACAGCCGTTCGCAATCGCCTGGGTGTAGGCGACCTGGTTCACCGGGCCGTCGCCCAGCGGGTCCGAGAACGGCATCCCGATCTCGAAGCCGTCCGCGCCGCCCTCGATCGCGGCCTTCACGAGGCGGACCGTGTCGTCGAGCTCAGGCCAGCCTGCGGGCAGGAACGGCATCACCGCCGGGCGGTGCTCTGCCCGCGCCCGGGCAAACATCCTGGCGAGCCGGTCGGTCACGAGGCCACCCCTGCGAGCGTTGCGACGAACGAGATCGCGTTGAAGATCGTGTGCGCCGCGATCGTCGTCCAGAGCGACCCAGAGGCATAGTACGCCCAGGCGAAGATCAGTCCGATCGCGAAGAACGGCACCACGACGCCCACGTTCAGATGGAAGACCGAGAACGCCAGCGCCGAGAGGCCCATTCCGGGGACGAGACCGGCCCTGCCCTGCAGGGCACGGAAGAGAAACCCGCGGAAAAACAACTCCTCGGACAGCGGTGCAAGCGCCATGACGCTGACGCCGAGGATGAACCAGACGGCCGTCGTGTTCATCTCGGTGTCGGTAAGCCCGTTCGTCTGCTTGAGCAGTCCCAAATCAGCGTGCATGAGACGTTCCGCGACCTCGACGGCGATGCCATACGCGAGCAGGGACACGTACGCGCCACTGACGGCGTAGGCCACCAAGCGCCAGGACTGCGGCCGATCCAGGCCAAGGTCGGCACCTCGCACCCCCCGACGGCGGGCCATCAGCCACACGACCGCCCCGATCCAGACTTCGAGCAGCAACGTGACGATGGCGAACAGCAGCGTGCCGCCGGCGTCTGTCTCTGGCGAGACATCGAGCGCCCTCGCGACGCCGACCATCGCGCTGAGCAGCACGACATACCCGACAAGCAGGAGCGCCAGCCCGGCCGCGAGGTCGGTCAGCCGCCAGGGGGGAGGTTGCGGGGCCAGCGGCTCCGAGGAAGGGGATGCGGACACCGGGCCTCCGGGAGAACGTGAGGGCTTCAGGCTACACCAGCGGCTCACCAAGCACCGCGATACGCTTACTAGAAGGCGGTCGGATGCAACAGGTCACACATGTCATCTACGACCTCGATGGGACGCTCCTGGACACCGAGCCGCTTTATCGCCTCGCCACGCAGGAGATCCTTGAGCGGTACGGCGCGGCGCTGACCGTTGAACTGCGGGCGGCGATGATCGGCCGTCCGACTCCGGTCGCGGCGCGCATCCTCGTCGAGACCACCGGCATCCCGATGTCGCCCGAGGCCTTCGCCGCCGAGCGCGATGCACGACTCGCCACGCTGTTCCGGACAGCCCAGCCCACTCGAGGGGCGCGAGAACTGACGGCGCACCTCTGCGCGCGGGGAGTGCCGCAGGCGGTCGCCACATCCTCGATGCGACACTCACTAGAGGCGAAACGCGCCGCTGACCCCGAGTGGTTCGCCTCCTTCGACACGATCGTGACGTCTGAGGATGTCGTCCACGGCAAGCCCGCCCCCGACATCTTCCTCGAGGCGGCCCGCCGGCTCGGCGCACCGCCAGAGGCCTGCCTGGTGTTCGAGGACGCACCGCTCGGGGTGGAGGCCGCACTGGCCGCCGGGATGTTGGTGGTGGCTCTGCCGGAGCCGGGCCACGAACCACTCGTGGCCGGCGCCCACCGGATTCTCGCCCACCTCGGCGAATTCGAGCCGGGCGAGTGGGGCCTGCCCGCGTTCGGGCGCTAGACCGTCACCCCCAGCGCCTCGGCGACGGTGTTCATGTCTTTGTCACCACGGCCGGACAGGTTGATGATCACGAGGTCGTCGGGCTGGAACGTCCCCTTCATCTTGATCACCTGCGCCACCGCGTGGCTGCTCTCCAGCGCCGGGATGATGCCCTCCAGGCGGGAGAGCGTCTGGAGCGCGGCGAGCGCCTCGTCGTCCGTCACGGAGCGGTACTCGGCGCGCTCGCTGATCTTCAGGTAGGCGTGCTCCGGCCCCACGCCGGGGTAGTCGAGGCCGGCGGAAATCGAGTGCGCCTCCTGCACCTGGCCCTGCGCGTCCTGCAACAGGAACGAGCGCGCTCCATGCAGCACGCCCGGACGGCCCTTGCCCAGCGTGGCCGCGTGACGCTTGTCGAGGCCCTCACCCGCGGCCTCGACGCCGATCAGGCGCACCGGGTCGTCGCGGAAGGCGTGGAACAGCCCCATGGCGTTCGAACCGCCGCCCACGCAGGCGACCGCGATCGTCGGGAGACGGCCCTCCTTCGCGAGGATCTGCTCACGTGCCTCGATGCCGATCACGGCCTGGAAGTCGCGCACCATCGCCGGATACGGGTGGGGGCCGACGACGGAGCCGATGATGTAGTAGGTGTCGCGGACGTTCGTGACCCAGTCCCGGATCGCCTCGTTCGTCGCGTCCTTCAGCGTGCGCGAGCCGGACGAGACCGGGCGCACCTCCGCGCCGAGGATCTTCATCTTGAAGACGTTGAGCGACTGGCGGCGGATGTCCTCCTCGCCCATGTAGACGATGCAGTCGAGGCCGAACAGGGCGCACACGGTGGCGGTCGCTACGCCGTGCTGACCGGCGCCCGTCTCGGCGATGATCCGGCGCTTGCCCATCCGCCGCGCGAGCAGGCCCTGGGCGATCACGGCGTTGATCTTGTGCGCGCCCGTGTGGTTCAGGTCCTCGCGCTTCAGGTAGACCTTCGCGCCCACCTCGGCGGAGAGCCGCGCGGTGTGGGTCAGCGGCGAGGGCCGCCCGACGTAGTCGCGCAGCAGTCCGTCGAGTTCCGCTTGAAACGCGGGGTCGTGCAGCGCCTCGTGGTAAGCGACTTCGAGTTCGGCGAGCGCAGGCATCAGCGTCTCAGGGACGTACTGGCCGCCGAACTCGCCGAAGTGGCCGTGCTCGTCCGGCACCGAAGCGGGCGGTGTCTGGAGCGTCATCGTGCACCTCCGGCGGCGTCGGCGGCGCGCACGGCCTGCACGAACGCGCGCACCTTCGCGTAGTCCTTGCGGCCGTCCGTCTCGGTGCCGCTCGACACATCGACGGCCCATGGACGCACGCGGACGACGGCCTCCGTCACGTTGATCGGCGTGAGGCCGCCCGCGAGGAAGATCGGGAGACGCGCCGCCATCCGGCCGGCCACGTCCCAGTCGAAGACCTGGCCGCTCCCGCCTCGATACTGCCCGTGCGCGGAGTCGAGCATCAGCGCGACCGCGAAACCCGGCCGCACCTCCGTCAGCGGGTCGGCGGGAGTGTCAACCGGACCGACGTGGAGCACCTGGATCACCTGCTTCGCCACCAGCAGGCAGTCCTCCCAGGACTCGTCACCCGACAGCTGCACGAGGTCGACGCCGGCCTCCTCCGCGATCTCGTTCACTTCCTCGACCGGCTGGTCGGCGAAGACGCCGACGGTCAGCGGACGCTTCATGCCGAGGTACGAGGTGAGCACCTGCGCGCCGTGGCGGAACCACGGCTCCAGTTCCTCGCGTCCGTGCACCAGTGAAGGAGGCGGCGCAAAGATCTCCTGCTGGGAAAGGGGGCCTCCGAGCGCGCGCACCATCGCCTGCGCCTCTTCGACCTCGACGCGGCGCCGCGAGTCCGCGAACACCATACCGACGAAGTCCGCCCCGGCCTCGGCGGCAGCCAGGACATCGTCCGGCGTGCGGTTGCCGCAGATCTTCACGTAGGTCATGCGCGCACCTCGCTCGGTACATCATCGACGAGCATGAGTTCGCGCGCCTTGGCGGCAATGTCGCCGGTTGTGACGAGCGCCTCACCGACGAGCAGCGCGTGCGCGCCACACGCGGCCATCCGGCGTGCGTCGGCCGCATGCCGGATCGCGCTCTCCGCGACGAGCGTGACACCATCGGGCACCAGCGCAGCCACGCGTTCGGTGGTGCCGAGGTCCTCCGCGAACGTGCGGAGGTCGCGGTTGTTCACGCCTAGGATGGTCGCGCCTGCGTCGAGCGCCGCCCGCATCTCGGCCTCGTCATGCACCTCGACCAGCGCCTGCATGCCAAGCGCCTCGGTCTGCGCGAGCAACGAGGCGAGCGCAGCCGGTTCGAGCATCATCACAATCAGGAGGAGGGCATCGGCGCCCGCGGCACGCGCCTCGACCACCTGGTACGGGTCAAAGATGAACTCCTTGCGGAGTATCGCGGGACGGTCGGCGTCGCTGCCGAAAGCCGCCCGCACCGCCTCGAGGTCGGCGAGGCTGCCACGAAAGTGGTCCGGCTCCGTGAGCACGGAGATCGCGGCGACACCGGCGACTGCGTAGGCCCGCGCCTGCTTCGCGGCATCGAGGTCGGCGTCGAAGAGGCCCTTGCTGGGACTCGCGCGCTTCACCTCGCCGATGATCCGCAGGCGGGCGCCCGCCGGGGTGGCCCGCCGCCCCTCGCGCAGCCGCCGTGCGAAGTCGATCGGCGGCGGCGCCTGCGCGATGAGGGCACGAAGTGTTTCCTCGGGCCGCCGGGCGCGATCCTCCGCGAGCCGGACACGACGGTCCGCCACGATCTTGTCGAGGATGGTCCCGGTGGCGCGAGCGTCCACGGCGGGCCTCGCTACTTCGCGAGGCGGCGCGTCGCCTCGACGAACGCGCCGACACGTGCGGCGGCATCGCCCTCGTCAATCGCAGCGGCGGCCTGCTCGACACCCTGCCGCATCGAGCCCGCGAGCCCGGCGACGTACAGCCCCGCCCCCGCCTGCGCGCAGATCAGGTCGCGCAGCGCGAGCGAGCCCTCGCCCGCGAGCACATTGCGCAGCAGTTCCGCGTTCTGCAGCGGCCCGCCGCCCTCGATCGCCTCGGGCTTGTGGATCGAGAGTCCGAGGTCGAACGGCGTGATCGTGCTGCGCGTCACGGTGTCCCCGCGCACCTCGAAGACCGTGGTGGCGCCGGTGACGGTGATGTCGTCTAGCCCATCCTCGCCGGTCACGACGAGGGCGTGGCGCATCCCGAGTCGGAGCAGGACATGCGCCAGTTTCTCGGCGAGCGCGACGTTCGGCGCGCCGAGGATGTGGCAGGTCGCGCCAGCGGGGTTCGTCAGCGGCCCGAGGATGTTGAAGACGGTGCGAAAGCCGAGTTGTGGCCGCAGCGGCCCGGCGAACTTCATCGCCGGGTGGAACGTCTGCGCGAACATGAAGCCGACGCCCGTGCGGCGGATGCACTCTGCGACCTGCTCCGGCCCGAGCGTGACGACGGCGCCCAGCGCCTCCAGGAGGTCGGCCGACCCGGACTGCGAGGTCATCGCGCGGTTGCCGTGCTTCGCGACCTTCGCGCCCGCCGCCGCGGCGACAAACGCCGCCGCTGTGGAGGCGTTGAAGATCTTCCGGTTCGAGCCGCCGGTGCCGCAGGTGTCGAGCAGAGGCTTCACCTCGACCGAGACATGCAGCGAGGCCTCGCGCATCGCCTTCGCCATGCCGGTGATCTCGTCGACGGTCTCGCCCTTCAGGCGGAGCGCCGTGACGAACGCACCGAACTGCGCCTCGGTGGCGCGCTCGCCCTCGGCGCCCTCGATGCCGGCGCGCATGATCTCGCGCATCGACTCGCGGGCCTCGTCCTCGGTGAGGTCACGGCCCCCGTCGACGAGGGTGGCCAGCGCCTGCTTGATCACGCACGCACCTCCCGGCCCATCTTGAGGAAGTTTCGCAGCAGGTCGTGCCCGTGACGGGTCATGATCGACTCAGGGTGGAACTGGACGCCCTCGATCGGAAGCGTGCGGTGCCGGACTCCCATGATCACGCCGCTTTCCGAGCGCGCGCTGACCTCGAGGACGTCCGGGACGGTGTCGAGCGCGATCGCGAGTGAATGATACCGAATCGCCTCGAACGGGTTGGGGAGGCCCTCGAACACGCCTTTCCCATCGTGGGAGATCATGCTCGTCTTGCCGTGCATGATCTCCCCCGCCGAGGTCACCACGCCGCCAAACGCCTCCCCGATGCACTGGTGGCCGAGGCATACTCCCAGCAGCGGTGCCTTCCCGGCGAAGGCGTGGATCAGGTCGACCGAGATCCCCGCCTCCTTCGGCGAGCACGGGCCGGGTGAGATCACCACGTGCTCGGGCTGCATCTGGAGGCAGTCCTCGACTGTGATCTGGTCGTTGCGATGCACTTCGACCTGCTCGCCGAGCTCGGCGAGGTACTGATAGAGGTTGTAGGTGAACGAGTCGTAATTATCGATGAGTAGCAGCACGGCAGTCTCCTAGGAGCCGGACGGGCGGGCCGTCAGGGCCTGTACCATCCCGCGGATCTGGGCGGCGTGCTCGCGGTAGTGGCTCGCGAGCTTCTCGAAGCGGTCGCCCATCTGGACGACGCCTCGTTCGGGGTGGTCGAAGTAGACGGCGAGCAGCTCTCGCGTCGCGCTTCCGAGATAAGCGCGCGTCTCGCCGGAGACGGCGGAGAGCCGGTCGCGCAGGACGCGCTCCTCCTCGGCGGGGCGCATGCGGAAGGCGTCCTCCCACTGGGCCTCGTTGAACGGGCGCCACTTCTGGCCAAAGCCTTCCGCACAGCGCCGGGCCTCGTTGCGGTAGTACACCTCGACGTCGGCGACGTGGGCGAGGACGTCGAGCGGCGACCAGCCCGAGGCGTCGGGCGCCGAGCGCAGGTGCGGCGGGACGGCGTCGAATACCGCGATGAGGTCGCCGCGGGCGCTGGCGAGGTCGGCGATCAGCATCTCGCCGTCGTACTCGCGCGGCACGATCGCACCGGTCTCCTCCTCGAACGCCGTCTTCAGCCAGTCGCGCACCTCGGGCAGGAGGTCGAGGGCACCCGGCGCGCCGGGTGATACCCACGCGGCGTCGGCGTACGCATCGGCGCCGAGGCGCGGCTCGCCCACCCAGCCGATGCACGTGAAGGCGTTGACGATGAACCGTTCGCCGTTGGTGACAGCGCTCGCGTAGATCGTGTCGAGGAAGTCGTACTCTCCCGGCTCGACGTGGAGCGAGTCGCGCAGCATCCGCTCCAGCGCGTCTTCGGCGGTCTCGTGGTCCGGGACGCCGGTGAGCGGCATCGACCACTTGCCCGCGAAGGGGCTGGCCGCGGGATGCTGGACGAGCAGCACGAGGCCGTCGTCACGCACCATCATCGCCCCGGAGAGCAGACGCGGGCCGGCGGGGGGCATTATTCGTACCCCAGGCTGCCGGCGGGCCCGCCGCCCTCGCCGCGCTCGGCGTCGTCGATGGCCGCGAGAAGCGCGCGCGCCTTGTGGCCGCACTCCTCGAACTCCTTCACCGGGTCGGAGTCGAAGACGATGCCCGCCCCCGCCTGCACGTGGGCCTTGCCGCCCTGCATCACCAGCGTCCGGATCGTGATGCAGGTCTCGATGTTGCCCGAGAGGTCGAAGAAGCCGACCCCACCGGCGTACGGCCCACGCCGGTCCGGCTCCATGTCCGCGATGATCTCCATCGCGCGGATCTTCGGCGCGCCGGAGACGGTGCCCGCCGGGTAAGCCGCCCGCAACGCGTCGTAAGCGCTCATCGACGGGTCGAGTTGCCCCTTGACGTGACTCACCAGGTGCATGACATGCGAGTAGTACTCGAGGTCGAGTTGCTGCGTGACCTTCACGCTGCCCGGCTTCGAGACCCGCCCCACGTCATTCCGGCCGAGGTCGAGGAGCATGACGTGCTCCGCGATCTCCTTCGGGTCATGGCGGAGTTCCTCGCCCAGCCGCTCGTCGTCCAGCGCGGTCGCGCCGCGCGGGCGCGTCCCGGCGATCGGGTGCACCTCCACGAGCCCGTCCTCGATGTTCACCAGCAGTTCCGGCGACGAGCCGACGAGGCAGGTCTCCCCAAACTGGAGGTAGAACAGGTAGGGCGAGGGATTGATTGTGCGCAGACTGCGGTAGACCTCGAACGGGTGGGCGCCCGTCTCGCGGGTGAACCGTTGCGAGAGCACGACCTGGATGATGTCGCCGGCCCGGATGTACTCCTTGCAACGCACCACAGCGTCGAGGAAGTCCTCCCGTTCCCAGTTGCTCGTCACGTCGCGCCCCGCAGGCCCGCTGTGCGGCACGTACGGCAGCGCGCCCAACGGCCGCCCGAGGCGTTCGACCAGTTCATCGATCCGCCGCTCCGCCGCGCGGTAGGAGGAGTCGATATCCCCGTCGAGCCGGACGTGCGCCACCACCTTGATCGTGTGCTTCAGGTGGTCGAAGACAAGCAACGAGTCGATGAACATCAGCCACGACTCGGGGATGCCCAGTGTGTCGACCTTGGGCAGCGGGACGCGCGGCTCGAAATGGGCCACGGCCTCGTACGCCAGGTAGCCGACGGCACCGCCGTGGAAGCGCGGAAGACCGGCGACCGGGGCCGCCTTCGACCGTCCGAGTTCCGCCCGCACGACCTCGAGCGGGTCGCCGTCTGCGTGCTCGCCGGCATAGACGCGGTACGGCTCGGTGCCGATGAACGAGTAGCGCCCCATCCGCTCGCCGCCCTCGGCGGACTCGAGGAGGAAGGAGTATCCGCCGCGTGCCACCTTCAGGTAGGCGGAGACGGGGGTTTCGAGGTCGGCGCGCACCTCACGGTAGATCGGGACGATGGTGCCCTGTCCGGTCATGCGCCGGACCTCGGAAAGGGCGGGAATGTAAGTCATCTGATGGCCTCCGGGGCCGCTGGTCAGGAGTGGATGCGAAGGCGCGCGCCGCGCGGCCCCCGCCAGGAGGGCGAGCGCCACCACTCCCCGGCCCCGCCGAGGGTGATCCGCCCAACCGCTGCCCGGACCTCATCCACTCACGACTCCTGACCGGCCCCCGCGGGCGCTGAGCACACAACAGCAAACAAAAGGACCACCGCCGTGGGGCGATGGTCCTCGCGGTGCCACCCACATCTCCTCGCGCCCGCGGGCGAGAGGCTTTGCCAGGCACGGCCTCACGCGCACCCCTCCACGGGTGCGGGCGGGCGATGCCCTGGGCCTGGGTAACGGCGCCCACACCGCCGGCGCCTACCTCCTCGAGTCCATCGAGGCATCGGGCCGGGACTCCCGGGTCCATTCCACCGCGGCTGCGAGCGCCGGCTTCCACCTGCCCCGGCTCTCTGGGCTCCGCTGTGCGGTGTACTACTCCCGTTCGACGTCATATCGAATTGCGCC
>SCTU01000115.1 GCA_004297315.1 Dehalococcoidia bacterium
GACGGCGCAATCCGCACCAAGCGAGTCACGGGGGCTTACGGACTCCGCGACGCTGAGGCCGAGGGCGACTATGGCGCGCGGGCGCGCGGGTACGGATTCCTCACGCTCCACTGCCCCCACTGCGACGGATCGCACCTCGGAGTGATCTGCCACCACGAATCCCGCCCCGTCTAGGTCATCCCTGGGCCACCTACCGAACGCGGGTTCGGCGGGCGACGCGGGCGAATCTAGAGCCCGAGAGAGTCTGAAGGAGTACCACGAATGAAACTGACTCGATTGCCGGATGGCGAGCGTGAGGAGTCGCGCTACCAGTCTGAGGATGGGCGCTTCACCATCGAAGGCCCGGCGTGGAAGAAAAACAGCGGCTACGGGAAAGACTGGACGCTGACCGACTCCAAGCGGTTCATGATCGACCGCCGCCCGCGCTTCGGCTACGCCGCCGTCGTGACCGCTGTTCACGAGCGCCCGTCTCTCGCGGAGTGCCGCGAACGGATCGAGCGCATCCTAGCCGGTGAGGCTGACGGGCGGGCGGGCGGCGATTCGTGGTACGGCTACAGCACGCGTGAGGCAGCGCAAGCGGCCATCGATGCGTACCGCGCCGGGGAGCGGGAGTCTCGCCGGTTCTGGGACGGTATCAAGCGCCGCGAGGCTCGGTGTAAGGCCGCAGCCGCCGCTAATCCGGCCATCCGCGAGGCTGCCGCGCAGAAGGCCGCCGCACTGGATCAGAAGGTCAAGGACGCCCGTAAGGCGCTCTGGCGGGCCGAGGAAGCGCAGCGCCGCCTAAAGGTTGTCGCAGGCGCAGAGTAGGTAGCCCGCGCCCTCCTCTCATCATCCCCTCGGATGGTGGGCGGATGGCGGCCTATCTAGGACGCGGAATTGAGGAGTACCAAATGCAAGCGATCACCACCAAGTACCTACCGCCGACGGACGCGCACGGTTCGCGGATCAAGGCGACGTGCGAGGGTGGGTCAGTGACCGTCCCTTACCCACACGAGAAGCGCGAAGGGGCCGAGGCGCACTCCGTAGCGGCGCTCGAACTCTGCCGGAAGATGGGATGGGCGGGAACGCTCATCGCGGGCGGGACGCAAACCGGGTACGTGTTCGTATTTCGAGACTCGCCCGCATGGGACGTCTTCGAGTCCCCCATCACCCAGGACGAGGCCAACGCCATCACCCGCCAACGCCTCGACGCCATCGTCTAGCGAAAGGAGCCTAGCGCGCGCACGGGAGTCTACCCCGGACTCCCTCTGCGCGGAGATGGCCCGAGCATGGAGAGTGTCAGTCTCGGTGTGACTGGTACTCCCGCCCAGACTGGCCCCCATGCTCAGGCGATCCCCGCGACGAGCCTTGACAGAGGCGAGCGCACTCAGGGAATGAGGAGCACCAGGTGGCACTAAGGATGCACATGAGCGCGACTACGGAGTACGTCCGTAAGTGGCTCGCGAGCGAGGAGGCTGCGGGACGCCCGCAATCCTTCCTGACGGCAGAAGGTGGGCCAGTGTCCTACGAGGACGCCCGCGCATACCTCGACGAGTTGACGGCGCAGGGGCTCCGGTTCGTCCCATCCTGCGACAACACAGACGCCGAGGGCCGCTGCGCCGGACACGAAGAGGCCCGCCCGTGACCCTCTCCACCATCATCAACTACATCCAGTCCA
>SCTU01000116.1 GCA_004297315.1 Dehalococcoidia bacterium
CGATCTCGTGGGACAACCGCGGCCTCGGACGGTCTGCACCTTCTGCTAAGTACTCGCTTCCGCTCTATGCCGCCGATCTGGCCGGCCTGCTGCGGAAACTCGGCGTGCAGAAGGCCGTGGTGATGGGGGTCTCGTGGGGCGGCGTCGTCGCGCAGCGCTTCGCACTCGACTACCCGGAGATGTGCGCGGCGATCGTGCTCGACTCCACCTCCAGCGAGACGAACCCTCGCGCAGGCGAGAACTGGTACCTGCGCGGCGAACTGGCCCGCCTCGGCCCTGCCGCGATCGAGGGGAAGGCGCTGGCCCCGGCGTTCGAGGGCCATGCCACCGTCACGGCGGACTCGGTCCCGGCCGTGAAGCCGGAGCACGTGGAGTCGTACGTGGCGCAGTCGCGCGCCACGGCGTCGCTGCGCGAACACCCGATGACGCCGTACCTCTCGAAGATCAATATTCCGACGCTCGTGGTCGCCGGTGGCAAGGACCAGGTCGCCGGGGCCGGGGGCTCCGTGATCATCTCGCGGCTGATCCCCGGCGCGCGACTCGAGATCCTGCAGGAGGCCGGGCACGGCGTGTACCGCCAGGCCCCGGACGAGTTCCGCGCCATCCTGCTCGACTTCCTGCGCCAACGCGGTCTCATGCCGTAACGGCGAGGGGGGCGATCTGACCGCGTCGGCGTCCACGAAGCCGGCCTGAGCGTGCCGGAGGCCTCTGCTACGCTACGGCCAGCCCGTCGCTGTGCGCGCGGCGGCCGGAGTCTGAAGTGACCTACGTCGTCCTGCTGGTGGTACTGGTCGCGCTCTCCGCGTTCTTCGCCTCCGCCGAAACCGCCTTCCTCTCGCTGCAACGGATGCGCCTCGCGCACATGGTTGCGGAGCGCGTACCGGGGGCGGCCCGGGTCCAGGCGCTCGTCGAGCATCCGCGCCGCCTGCTCTCCGCGATCCTGCTCGGTCAGAACATCGCGAACACCGCGACAGCTTCGGTGGGCACGGCCGCGATGGCCCGGCTCGTGACCGACGACGGGCGGGCCATCCTCTTCGCCACGCTGGCGGTGGCGCTCGGCCTCGTCGTTTTTGGCGAGGCCGGGCCGAAGACGCTCGCCCTCTCGCATGCCTTCACGATCAGCCGCATCTTCGTATGGCCCATGACGATCTGGGTCACCGTCACCCGTCCGGCCGCCGGGCTGCTCGACCTGATCGCGCGCGGCGCGCTCCGCATCTTCGGCAGCGGTATGAACGAGGCCGACGCGGCGCTGACTGCCGCAGAGCTGCGCACGGCGATCCGGCTGGGCGCAGAGTCGGGAGCGCTGGAAGAGGAAGCCTCCGAGCACCTGCTGGGCGCCCTCACGCTCCAGCACCGCCAGGTGCAGGAGATCATGGTCCCACGCGTCGACATGGTCACGATCGACGGCGCGGCGCCCGCCAGTGAGGCCGCGCGCGTGCTGGCGGAAGCCGGCTTCCTGCGCCTCCCCGTGTACGAGGGCGCGCCAGACCGCATCGCCGGCTACCTCCACCTCTCGGACCTCAACGCCGCGCAGGTCCGGGGCGCCTCCGGGCGGCGTGCGCGCGACCTGATGCGCACCGTCCCGTTCGAGTCCGAGCATGCCTCAATCGCGCGCGTGCTCGACGTGATGCAGGCGGCCGCGTCATACATGGTCATGCTCGTGGACGAGTTCGGCGCGACCTCCGGCCTTGTCACGATCGAGGACATCATGGAGGAGGTCCTCGGCGAGCTCCGCTCCGAGTCCGGCTTCGAGGAGGAGGAGACCCCCGTCCGGGCCGAGGGCCACAACGTGGTGGACGGCGCCATGCTCCTCGCCGACCTCGAAAGCGACCTCGACCTCGACTTCGAGGAGATCGAGGCGAACACCGTGGCCGGCCTCGTCCTCGCTCTGCTCCGACGCTTCCCGGCCGTGGGTGAGTTCGTCGACTACCACGGCTACCGGTTCACGGTGGTCTCTGCCGACGAACGTCGCATCACGGAGGTGGCGATCGACCGCGTCCCCGCCGAGGCGGACGCGTGACCGCTCGTCCCCCCGTCCGCGCCGTCATCTTCGACTGGGGTGGGACGCTCTCGCACTACGCCAACATCGAACTCATCGACATGTGGCGGCTGGCCGCAGACCACCTGGCGGCGCACTCGGGGCGCAGCGCCGAGGAAATCCTCGCGCGCCTCGTCCACGTCGAGGAGCGGATGTGGGTGCGCACGAGCACGGATGCGCGTGCGGCATCGCTCTCCGACCTGCTGCGGGAGGCGACGTCAGAACTCGGCCTCGACGTCGCCGAGGCGATCCTCGAAGAGGCCGGCACGCACTACCTCGACACCTGGACGCCGCACATCCGGCACTTCGACGACGCGCGCAGCACGCTGGCGGCGTTGCACGAGCGGGGCCTTCGCGTCGGCCTGCTCTCGAACACGCACTGGCCGCCCGCGTACCACGAGCATTTCCTCGAACGTGACGGCCTCGCCCCGTACATCGACGCGCGCTGCTATACGAGCGAGATGACGTACATGAAGCCGCACCCCGAGGCGTTCCGCACCGCCCTCGACGCGTTGGGCGTCGAAGCGGCGGCGGCCGTCTACGTCGGCGACCGGCTGTTCGACGACGTGCAAGGCGCGCAGCGCGTGGGGATGCGCGCCGTCCACCGCCCAAACCCCGCGATCCCGTCGCACGAGGGCGTCACGCCCGACGCCACGATCGAGACGCTCGCAGACCTGCTCCCGGTCGTCGACGGCTGGGGTGAACGCTAGGCCCGCGCCTCGCGCGACCAGCGGAGGTAGCGCACCACCAGCACGAGGACGATCGCGACCGTCGTGAGGTTGGCGATGCGCCGCACCTCGCGGTCGCCCTCGAAGTTCAGCAGCGAGAGCGTCACCGTCACGGCGAGGCAGGCGAGCAGGGCCCCGGTCAGCGGATGGTGCGCGGCCATCGCGACCAGCCCGCCGTCGTGGTGATAGGCGCGCAGCACGAGCACGACCCCGAGCGGGAGCAGCGCGAGCAGCGCGGCGAGGTGCGTGATCACGAACATCACGCGCCACGCGCTGCCCTCGGCGAACAGCAGGACGCCCGTCGACGCCAGCGCCATCAACGTCGCAAAGCCGAGGATGCGGAACCAGCGGTCGGCGGTGAACAGCGCCTGTTCGCTCATGGACGGCCCTGCCGATGGTCGAGTGAGGTCAGGCGACGCGGGACTGGCGCTGCGCCGCCTCGTGGTCGAGGAGCCAGCGCTTCCGCTCCATCCCGCCGCCGTAGCCGGTGAGCGCGCCGGTCGAGCCGACGACGCGGTGACAGGGCACGACGATCGCGATCGGGTTCTGCCCGTTCGCCGCGCCGACGGCCCTCGACGCCGTCGGGCGGCCGATCGAGGCTGCGATCGCGCCGTACGAGGTGGTCGTGCCGTGCGGGATCGGTCGGAGCGCCAGCCACACTTGCCGTTGGAACGCCGTCCCGCGCGGCGCGAGCGGGAGTTCGAACTGCGTGCGCGAGCCGGCGAAGTACTCGCGCAACTGCGCGACGGCGTCTGCGGCGCCCTCGCCATCGCGCCGCGCCGGGAGTCCCGCGTCGGCCGACAGCCGCACTGCCTGACGCTCCTCGTCGTGCGGGCTGTCGAGGAACTCGACGCGATGCACGCCCGCCGTCGAGCCGCCCACGAAGAGCGTCCCCACGGGCGACTCGATCAGGTCGTACCAGGCGTACGCGGGCGGCGAGGCGGGCATCGGGCTACTCGTCCTCGAGGTCGCGCAGCTCGCGGATCTGCTCGAGCGCCTCGAGTGCAGGAGACGCCTCGGGCCACTGCGCGATGTAGTGCG
>SCTU01000117.1 GCA_004297315.1 Dehalococcoidia bacterium
CCAGGAGTGCTCTGCGCTGCGGGGAGTTCGGCCGACCTGGTCGAGGGCGCGATCACCTGTTGGCGGGGGCGTCCGAAGCGATCGGGCGAACGTCGTCCGGCACCTCGCACGTCGCCGCGCGATTCTGCTAGAACCTGATCATGATGCCCGCACGTCGCCTCGCCGCCGCCCTCGTGGGACTCGCCTGCCTCGCGCTCGTCGGGCCGTCCGAGGCCGGGGCGGAGGGGCGGTTCACGAGCGGAGAGGCGCCGCCGGGGGGCGGGGTCGCAATCGCGGTGTGGGGCGGTGGCGCCGTGGCCGACCTGCCCGGAGCGGCACTCGCGATCGGGTGCGACCTGCGGTCCGCCTGGGCGACCGTGTCGGGGCGGCTCCTGGGCTCCATCGCGGGTGCGCCGGCGTTCGTGAGCGCCGAGTTCAACCAGCAGTTCGGTGACGGGATCCCGGGCGGCACACCGCTGATCCTGCTCTGCCGCGCCCGATCGGGCAGCGTCGCTCCAAAGCAGGCTTGGGCGATCCCGGCGTCGTACCCGGCCGGTGCCCTGCAGTACGACCGTGCTCGGTACGCCGTCGACACCCGCGTGATCGAGGGGACGGTGGTCGAAGTGGCGGTGCACCGCGACCTCGCGGCGGCGGCGCGGATCGACGGCGAGGCGGCGCACTCGGTGGCGTCGTTCGCGGACCTCGTGTCCGAGGCGTTCCGCGCGCACCTCGGCGTGTTCGGCTCGTTCCCCTACGACCGGTACCGGGTGGTGATGCGCGGGCCGGGCGACGACCCGCTGGGCTCGTCCCCCACGAGCGAGTGGGGGCTCGGCGTGCCGATGGGGACCTCGGTGATCGACGGGCCGGCGGTGTCTGGCCCGCCGCACCCGTACACGCGGACGTCGGCGCGGGACTGGGTTGTGCACGAGATGTTCCACGCGTGGAACGGCTCGCTCATGCGGCCACAGCCGGCGGGCGGTCCGCAGGTGTACCAGGCGGAGTCGTGGCTCGTGGAGGGCGCGACTGTCTACTACACCGCACGGCTGGTCGACGACGCGTTCTACGCGGCGGAGCTGCGGGATGCGACGCAGGACTACCTTGCGGCCGGGCGTGACGGCACGCTGTCGTTCGCGGAGATCGCGGCGCGCACACCGGCGCCGGCGGGGCCGGGGCTGGCGCCGGGCTACAACGAGTACGTGCGGCTGCTCTACCAGAAGGGGGCGCTGGTCTCGTACCTGCTCGACGAAACGCTCCGCCGCTCCGGCTCGTCGCTCGACGCGCTGATGCGCGCGATGTACGGGGAGTTCGGCTCCGGCCGGCAGTACACCAACGCCGACGTCCGGCGGCACGCGATCGCTCTCGGCGGGGGCGGGCTCGGCGCCTTCTTCGACGCGTACGTGGAGGGCGATGCCGCGCTACCGATACCCTCGACGTTCGTCTACCTGCGTTGAGCGCGGACGCCGAGGCAAACGTTATTCATAGGCGGCATCGCTGCGTTGTGGCAGCGGGAGTGACAAAAGAGCACTATGTGCGGCGGAATTCTCGTCGCAGGCGTTCCCAGTGGCATG
>SCTU01000118.1 GCA_004297315.1 Dehalococcoidia bacterium
CCGAGGAGCACGATTTTCTTCACGGGGTGCCTCCCTGCGTTCCGCTGTCCTTCTTCGTCCCAACTTGCCCGTCCGCAGCCGGCCTCGCGACTCTCGACGGCGGATAGAGGATCACGATGTCCGCGCGACGGTTTGCCGCGCGCCCTTCGGGCGTGAGGTTGCTCGCGATCGGGCGGTGCTCCCCGAAACCGGAGGCGACCAGGCGCTTCGCGTCCACGCCGTACTCTTCCGTCAGCGCACGTAGGACGGCCGTCGCACGCGCCGAAGAGAGTTCCCAGTTCGAGGGGTAGCGGTCGGTGGCCAGCGGGATGTTGTCCGTGTGCCCTTCGACACTCACCTCGTTGTTGTTCCGCCCGAGCGCCTTCGCGACCACGGCCAGGATCGGCCTCGCTTCCGGCCGAATGTCCGAACTTGCGGATGGGAAGACGAGGTTGTCGGACAGCCGCAGGATGATGCGGTCCTCCGCCTTCTCCACGGCGATCTTCCCCTGCATCCCGCTGCGTTCAGTCTCCTGCTGGATCACCCTTCGGATCGCCTCCAGGTCGAGCGGGATGTCCGCGCGGCTGTTGCGCTCCGGGATGATCCCGCTGCCGCCGTCGAACAGTGATTCGCTTCCGCCCTCTTTGATCGGGACGTTGAACGCACTCGAAAGGCCACGGGCGAGCGAGTCCATCTTCGCGACGTTCTGGTCGGTGGTGGCGTACAGCAGGATGAAGAAGCCCAGCAGCAGCGTGACCAGGTCGGCATAGGAGATGACCCAGCGTTCGTCCGGGTGCTCTTCAGCGTGCGATTCTTGACGTCTCATGCTGCCGCCCGGCCACTGGCGGCCGAAGCCTCGCCGTCCGACTCCTGCTCGCGTTCGCTCGGAGCAAGGAACGACTGCAACTTCTCGCGCACAATGCGCGGGTTGTCGCCCGCCTGGATCGAGAGGATGCCCTCGAGGATCATCTCGCGGACGACCTGCTCTTCCGCGAGAAGTGCCTTCAACTTCATCGCCACCGGCAGCAGCACGACGTTCGCGAGTCCGACGCCGTAGAAGGTCGCCACGAACGCCGTCGCGATGCCCTTGCCCAGTTCCGCGACGTCTCCGCCGAGACCGGAGAGCACGTGGATTAGGCCCAGCACCGCCCCAAGCACGCCGAGTGTCGGCGAGAAGCCGGAACCGGTGCGGAAGACCTCGATCCGCTCCTTCTCGCGCGCCGCGGCGCCGTCGATCTCGATCTCGAGGATGCCCTTGATCGCCTCCGGGTCGGTCCCGTCGATCATGAGCATCAGGCCCTTCCGGGCGAAGTCGTCGCCCACGTTCTGGGCTTCTTCCTCCAGCGACAGCAGGCCCTCGCGCCGTGCCTTGTCCGCCATCGAGACCAGGCGCTCGGCCATGACGTGTCCCGCGACGCCCGAGCTGCCCTTCAGCGAGCGCATGTAACCCTGGGGGATCGTCGTGATCGTGGACATCGGTGCGGACACGAGCGTCGCACCCAGGGTGCCGACGACGACGATGAGGAAGCCCGGGATGTTGACCAGCGCCGCAACGCTGCCGCCCTCGATGGTGAAGCCGCCGATGATGCCGATGGCGGCGACGATGAGCCCGCCGATGGTGGTGACGCCCACGACCGCCTCCGCCTATTCGCTCGACACGACGTGGAGCGCGGTGCGAGCGGTGCCGGCCTCGACGCCATTCACGGTGCGGCGGTAGTTGATGATCCGCGCCACCACCTCGTCGTCGCTTTCACGGACGACGTAGGAGTGGCCGTTGATCAGGACGACGTGCGTGTCCGGCGTGGATTCCACGCTCTGGATGAACTCGGCGTTGAGGTAGATCTGGCTCTGGTCAAGCCGGGTCAACTTAATCATGGGGCCCCCATCGCGCGGGACAGCGAGTCCGCGACGACCGGCCCAGTATTCGGCCGCGAATGCGCCGTCCGTATCGGGGGGAACCCGCGCCGTGCGCCCGCGTCGCCCTGACTCCGCGCGACCGGCGGCCGGCTCAGGACGCGCGCGGAACGATCAACATCCGCAGGGCGTCGGTCAGCGCGACAACGGTGAACGGCTTCGCAAGGAAGAGGTCGGCGCCCGCCGCGCGCATCTCGCGTTCCTGGCGTTCGTCGTTGTATGCAGACATCGCGATCACTGGCAGCGCGCGCGTGAGTTCCTGCGAGCGCAGACGGACGACCAGCGATACACCGTCCATCCGAGGCATGCGGACGTCCGTGAGCACGGCGTCTACACGGAGGCCGGCCGCCAGTCGCTCGGCCGCGGCCTGGCCATCCTCGGCGAGCAGCGGCTCGTAGCCGGAGGCACGCAGCACAGCGTCGAGCATCGAACGGACGCCCGGCTCATCTTCGACGACGAGGATCCGCGGGCGCCGCGGGGCAGCCGCGGGAGGGTCTGAGGGTGGACTCACGGCCGCATTGTCCCGCGCCTAGCGTGCCTCGTGCGCAGTGGTGGCCCGGCCGGCGCTCAGACCGCGTCGCGTGCCGGCATCGCCTCCGGACCATCGAGGGAGACGATACCCCGACGGATGGCGTAACGGATCAGGTCGGTCCGGTTCCTCGCGTGCAGCTTCGTCATGATGTGGGCGCGGTGCGCCTCCACCGTCTTCACGGAGATCACGAGTGCGTCCGCGATCGCCTGGTTCGAAAGTCCCTCAGCGATCAGTTGCAGGACCTCGCGCTCACGTGCGGTGAGCAACTCGTAACCCGTCTTGCCCTCCGGTTGCTTGGATTGCAGGAGCACCTCGTTCACCGCGATCTCCTCCGAGACCGTTGTGGAGAAGTACGTGTTGCCTCGGTGCACGGACTGGATCGCGAGGAGCAACTCGTCCAGGTCGGAGCTCTTCACCACATAGCCCGCGGCGCCCGCACGTAATGCCTGGAGCAACCGCTCGTCCTCCAGGTAGGCGGTGAGGATGAGGACGCGGGTGCCGGGCGAACGACGGATGATCTGCCGCGTCGCGTCGATGCCGTTCAGTCCCGGCATGACCATGTCCATCAGGATGACGTCCGGCTGCAGCCGGTCGGCGGCGTCAACGGCGTCACGGCCGTTCGTCGCTTCGCCCACCACCTCGAGGCCGTCCTGCGCTTCGAGAAGCACGCGCAGCGCCTGGCGTAGCAGGGCGTGGTCGTCGGCTACGAGAAGGCGGATGCGGCCGGTCCGCCCGGGGGCCCTGCCACGCGTCAGCGGTGAGCCCGCCCGATCAGTCCGCTCCGCGAACCGCTCGGCCGACAGGCGGGCGGAGGTGGCGACGTGGTCGCTCGCGGGCTGCATCCGGTCATCCATCGTGGACCTCCGCGCGGTGAGACTAAGGGCGAGTGAGCCTCGCCGCATCTCTCGTGTTGGCAACTGGCCAGGGCGACGCTTGCCGCCCTGAGCCCCGGGCTCAGTCGGTACGTCGCGAGCGCTCGAAGGACGTGCTGCTCTGCGTCAGTTCACGAAAATCATCGGAACGGGAGGCCTCCGCTGGGACGCCAGGGAAGCCACGCCGCGCGCCGCATCGTTTGCAGCGTCCGGGGATGACCCCTTCGTCGGCGTCGCCAAGGATCCAGTGGTGGACGCACGGCGCCGACTCGCCGGGAGCAGGCGGCGATGGCGGAACGGCGGGGGGTTGGGTGTCCATCCTGCGGCCCTTTCGCACCCTCTGGTGAGGTGCTGACGGGGCCGGATGCTACGTTCGCCCGTGGGGAGTCGAGATCGGGGAAAACCCTCAGATCTGGCGGCGAATCCCCGATCTCCTTAGGGGGACACCCTCAATGCCATGCGCATGAGCGGTGCCCCCGACAGGTGTCCGCGCGACTAGGAAGCGGGGTCCGGTGTGGCCAGGAAGGACAACTCCAGGTGGGTGTCCTCGTCGATCAGTCGAAGCAACTGCGCCCGCAACGAGAGCGAGTGCTCGGTCTGTGCCGCCGTCTGGGCCGCGATCTCGGACTCCCACACGCCGACCCGGCCGTGACGCGTCATCCCCGAGTCGGTGTGCGGCGTGAGGTGGTAGCCCGCGACATAGCCGCGCTGCTGCACGTAGTACTGAGAGAGTTTCTTCAATATCTCCTCAACCTCGGCCTCACGACCGGGACGAGAGATCATCTGGGCGATACGGACGTACGGCATCTAGTTTGAGGCCCCTTCTCGACTCCACATGTACGACGGGGATCGGCCCGCCGCCGCCAGCGCGCGCAGCATAGCAGCCGCACGACGCGCTACTACCAGCACGTCAGCCGGGCGGACCGCAAACCAGCCAGCCGCCCGCAAGGGGCGGCTGGACACGAAGCCTGAGCCGAAGACTGTCGCGTGTTAGAGGCGGAGCTTGCCGTGGGACGGCTGGCGGCGGCGCTGTTTGCCGGCAGCCAGACGCTCCTCCTCCTGGATGTCCTGCGGGTCGGCGCGCTGGGCCTCGTGGACGTAGCCACAGGCAACGCACGTACCGAACTTCCCGTACCAGTCGTCTTCAACAATCATCAGGCCGCGGCAGCGCGGACACTTCTTGGGCGGGGGGCTTAGCAGCATCTCCGCCTCCTTCGTTTCTCGCAGCACCACCCGGCATCCCGCCGGTAGGGCTGTCCCGTCGCCTCCGAGGTTAGCTGTCGGGTTCGGGCCGGTCAGTTCGCCCGTCTCGTCGCGCCGTCGCTTGAGATTCACCCCAGTAGGTTGGTTCCCCCGGTCGCCTCCGAGCGGCGATTAGGCTCGTCACCCAGCATACGATGATTCGCGGGAGCGCCGCGAACTCTCGTGATTGTGACGACAAGAGCATAGATGGGGTAATGCCCTTGTCAAGAGAGTGGATGCACCATCTTAGCCGTGTACCTCGGAAAGTTCTGAACTCTACTGTCCAAACAGATTCAGGCCCCTCGAGTGGGATGGCACGGAGACAGGGGCGCGCTCTCCGGAACCTCCGCCTACACTCCCGCCATGGCCAAATTTGAACCGGTTACCGATCCCGCCGGACTCCTCGCTTTTACTGTCAGCGCCATCCGCCCGGCGGATCGCGTCGCGGCCGGTGGGGCCGATGCCCGGCAGGGCCGCCTGACAAAGCCCCCCGGGGCGCTCGGCAGACTCGAATCGCTTGCGACGCGGATCGCCGGGATTACCGGCCTGGAGCGCCCGCGCCTCGACCAGCGGCTCGTGATCGTGGCCGCTGGAGACCATGGCGTAACGGCGCAGGGCGTTTCCGCGTACCCGGCTGAGGTCACCGCGCAGATGGTCGCGAACTTCCTAGCGGGCGGCGCCGCGATCAACGTCCTGGCCAAGCACGCCGGCGCCCGCGTACGCGTCGTCGACGCGGGCGTCCGGGGCGAGATACCTGATCATTCTGACCTCCTTCGCCTCCGCCTCGGCCCGGGCACGGATGACATCTCGCGGGGCCCCGCGATGTCCCGCGCGCTCGCCGAACGCTCTCTCGCCGAGGGCATCGCGCTCTTCGAGCGTGAACGAACGGCAGACGGCATCCAGATCGTCGCGCTGGGCGAGATGGGCATCGGCAACAGCACGAGCGCCGCTGCGATCATCGCCGCCACCACCGGCCTCGCGCCGCGCACGGTCACCGGCCGCGGCACTGGCGTGGACGATGCGCACTTCGAACTCAAGGTCGCGGCGGTCGAGCGCGCGCTGCACGTCAACCAGCCGGACCGCATGGACGGCGTCGGAATGCTCGCTGCGCTCGGGGGCTTCGAGATCGGCGTGCTGGCCGGCGCGTACCTTGCGGCCGCAGCGGCCCGCGTCCCTGCCGTCATCGACGGCGTGATCTCCAGCGCGGCCGCGCTGATCGCGGCGGCCATCGCGCCCAACGCCGTCGACTCATTCGTCGCGTCGCATCTGTCGGTCGAGCCGGGACATCTCGCGGCACTCCGCCACCTCCGGCTTGAGCCGGTGCTCGACCTCAACATGCGCCTTGGCGAAGGATCGGGCGCGGCACTGGCGATCTCGCTCTGCGTGGCTGCCTGCCGCCTGCTCGACGAAATGGCGACGTTCGACGAGGCGGGCGTCTCCGACTCCGACGCGGCGGTGGAGCCAGAGGCCTAGCGTGCGCCTCCTCGCTGGCGCGCCGATCGCGCTCGAATTCCTCACCCCGCTCCGGCTGCGCCGTGTGCAGACATACGACGACCGGACGTTTGCGGAGGCGCTCGGCTGGTATCCGCTGATCGGCCTGCTGATCGGCGTCTGCATGTGGGCGATGGACCGCGCGCTAAGCGAACTCCTGCCGCCGGTGCCGACCGCCGTCTTGCTGGTGGCCTTCCTGGCCCTCGCCTCCGGCGGCCTCCACCTCGACGGTGTGGCGGATACCGCCGACGGGATGGCGGTGCAGGGCGATCGGGCCGAGCGCCTGGGGGTGATGAGCGAGGGCAACACCGGGCCGGCCGGCGTCATGGCGCTACTGCTGGTGCTGATGGCGGAGTGGGCGGCGATCGTCTCCCTGGACGGGTCGGTCCGCGCGCCCGCATTGATCGTCGCTCCGGCCCTCGGCCGTTGGGCCGTGGTGCCGGTCGGCCTGCTGTTCCGGCCCGCCCGGCCGCGCGGGCTGGGACATGCGATGCAGACGGCGATGCTCCCGATCGCCGCGCCGTTGGCCACGCTCTTCGGCGTGGGGGCAGCCGTCGCGCTCTTCGGACTCGCGGGCGTCGTGCTTGTGATCGCCGCCACCGTCGCGGCCCTGCTGATCGCCAGCCTGGCGGCGCGTCTGCTCGAGGGTGTCACCGGAGACGTCTTCGGCGCGGCGATCGAGGTTTCCCAGGTCGTGGTCTGGCTCTCACTCGTCGCCGCCGGGATGCACGGCTGGGCCGAGCCGCTGGTCGGCTAGCGCGTGGGCCAGATCTGGTTCGTCACCGGCGGCGCGCGCAGCGGGAAGTCCGCCTTCGCCGAGCGCCTCGCGGGCGGCCTCGGCCGGTCCGTCACCTACGTCGCGACGCTCGAGCCGCTGGACGCCGAGATGCGCGTCCGCATCGCGCGCCATCAGGCGCAACGCCCAGCCTCGTGGCGCACCGTGGAGGCCTCGCGCGCCCCGCTGGAGGCCGTCCGGTCGACGCCGCCCGGCGATACCGTCCTGCTCGACTGCCTCTCGCTCTGGGTCTCGAACCGCCTGCTCGACCTGGATACCGAGACGCCCTCGACCCAGGAGGTCGATGCCCTCAATGCCGCGATCGCGGCCGAGACGCGCGAATTGTTGGACCAGCTCACGCGGCGCGAGGGTGCGTCCGTGCTGGTCAGTAACGAGGTGGGCAGCGGACTCGTTCCCGAGTACGCGCTGGGCCGCGCCTACCGCGACCTGTTGGGCCGTGTGAACCAGCAGGTCGCGCAGACAGCGACGCGCGCCTGGCTGTGTGTCGCCGGGCGCGCACTGGAGTTGCCCGCTGCGGACGACCGCTAGCGCAGGTCCCACTCCTGCAATTCAGCAGAGACGGTCATCGACTGGCCGTTGCGGACGAGTTCGACCTTCACCGCCTCACCAACCTCGTGCTTGTCGATCGCGCGCGCGAGTTCCTCGAAGTTTCGTACGGGCTGGCCCCCGACGGCCGTGATGACGTCGCCGCCGGCACCCGTCGTCCGCGCAGTGGTGCCCCGAGACGCGGCCTGGATGCCCGCACGCGCCGCTGCGCCACCTGGCGTGACCCCCGTGACGTACACACCTCGGGTCACCCGCAGGCCGAGGTCGGCCGCTACGACATCATCGAGTTGGACGACGGAGATGCCCAGCAGCGGGTGCCGAACGTCCTGCCCCTTCGCCATCGAGGGCAGGAACCGCTGCGCCGTGTTGGACGGGATCGCGTAGCCCAGCCCGACGAAGAAGCGCCCGTTGGGGTTCTCGATCGAGGAGTTCACCCCGACCACCTCGCCCTTCAGGTTGAACAGCGGGCCGCCGGAGTTCCCCGGGTTCAACGCGGCGTCCGTCTGCAAGACGTCCCGGATCGCCCGCCCGGTGAAGGACGACGTCGAGACGCGGCCGGTCGCTGACACGATCCCGGCGCTGACGGAGAAGTTCTGGCCGAACGGGTTGCCGATCGCGAAGACCGCATCCCCCACACGCACCGCGTCGGAGTCACCAAAGGTCACCGGTGTCAGCAGGTTCGAGGCGACCTCAACCTTCAGGACGGCCAGGTCGCTGCCCGGGTCGGAACCCAGCACGGTCGCCTTGGACGCCGTCCCGTCCGCGAGCATGACCTTCAGGTCGCGCTGGCCCTCGATCACGTGGTAGTTGGTGAGGATCCGCCCCTCGCGGTCGAGCACCATGCCCGTCCCGCTGGATCCGGCGGTGCCGGTGGCGTTTGTCGCGGACGACTCGATGCGGACGACGGACGGACGCACGCGCTCGACGACGTCCGCGATCCCGCCTGCCTGCGCGCCCGTGGTCTGCTGTACCGGCACCGACGGACGCGGGGCGGCTGGACTGATGTTCGTGACGGTCGTCGACCCACCAAACGCGCTCAACGCGACCGCCCCACCGATCAGGGCCGAGGCGACGACGACCCCCGCCACCGCCGAGAGCAACCAGCCGTTGACACGCGTCATGTCGAGCCTCCCGGGTCAGACCGTCTCACCCCGTGCGGGTGACACCTGCCGATCGTGGCGCGGAGACGTGATCACACCACCGGACGGGCGTTAAGCAAACGTGAAGCAATGGTACGGTGCGCCATCCGCCTGGCGGTCGCCTCAGCGCTCGAAACTGGGCTTGCGCTTCTCCTGGAAGGCCCGGATGCCCTCCCGGGCGTCCTCGGTCGACTGGACGATGGTCATGGCGGCCTGTGCCGCGTCCAACGCCTCGGGGAACGTCTGGCCCATTGCGTGGTAGACGAGGCGCTTCGTGAGTTGCATCGCAATCCGCGGACCGTCCGCCAGGCGCAGGGCGTACGCCCGCGTCTCTGCGATGAGTTCCTCGTGCGGCACGACCTTCGAGACGTAGCCGATTTCCAGCGCGCGGTCGGCGCCGAACAGTTCGCCACTCCAGAGCAGTTCCAGCGCCCGCGGCAGGCCGACGATCCGGGGCAGCAGCCACGCGCCGCCATCACCCGGGATCAGCCCGACGTTTACGTAGCTCATCGCGAAGCGCGCCTGCGCGGAGGCGATGCGGATGTCCGCCATGCTCGCCATGTCCATGCCCGCCCCCGTCGCTGCCCCGTTGATCGCAGCGATGTACGGCTTGTCGAGTTGCTGCACCGCCAGCGGCACGCGGTGGACGGTATAGCGCAGTGAGTTGCGCCGGTCCTCCGCGCTCCTTCCCACCATCAAGATCCGGTCGTCCTCGCTGCCGATCGCCTGCAGGTCGGCGCCCGCGCAGAACGCCCGCCCCGCGCCGGTCACGATCACGGCGCGGACACCGTCGTCTGCGGCGGCACGTCGCAGCGCGTCTTCCCACTCGGACAGCAGTTCCGCGCTGAACGAGTTCATCCGCTCCGGACGGTTGAGCGTGATGGTCACGATGCGTTCGCTCACCTCGTACTGGATCGCCTGGTAATCCACCGCAACCTCCTCCGGCCACCCAGCGACGGCAACCGGGAGTCTACACGCGAGTCGGCGAATTGCCTCACGCCCTTGCGTCGCGGTAGGGCCACCGGTGGAAGAAGCGGGGCGCGAAGCGGTACGGTGCGCGGATGCGACCCGTCCGCGCCCGCTGGGCGCTCTACCCCTGCCTGCTCGCGTTTGTCATGGTCCTCGGAGGATGCGACCGCGCGGCTAACGTCATCCCCGGCGGCGGGAAACCGACTTCGACCGCCACCACGGCGCCCGGCGACGTCACCGTCGGCCCGCGCGTAGGGCCGGGCCAGACTTCGGTCGACGTCGGCGACGCCAGCCTCGCCCGGGCCATCGTGCAGGTCATCCCGACGCAGGAGGACGGCACGCCCGTGCGCGTGGGGACGGGCGTCGTCATCGACTCCGCGCGGCGGCTCGTCCTCACCTCGTATCCGGTCGTGCGCCCCTACAGGGCCGACGGGGGCCCCGCCTACGCCACCATTCGGCTGGCCACCAGCCGCGAGGCGGGCAGCGCGCCGAAGCCCGAGTACGAGGCCATACTCCTCGTCAGCGACCAGGGCACGGGCATGGCGATCCTCCGCGTCACCAGCCCGCTCTACGGCGCGCCCGCCTTCGACCTACCGGCCGTGGTGCCCGGCGACGCCACCGGGATCACGCCCGGCACGGCGATCCGCCTCTTCGGCTACCCGGGCGCGGGCGCGGCGCAGGACGTGCTCACCGTGCAGCGAGGCGCCGTGAGCGGCCAGCGCAGCGAGGCGGGACAGCCGAGCCGGCTCTGGCTCAAGACGGCAGCCCGCATGCCCGCCGGGGCGGCCGGAGGCCCGGTGTTCAACCAGGCCGGCGCGCTCATCGGCATCCTGCTCCAGGAGGTCTACAACCCGAAGGCGCAAGTCGGCCAGCTGCGTCCGCTCGACCGCGTGAACGCACTGATCGAGGAGGCCCAGAAGGCCGAGGACGGCTTCCGACAGATCCCCCCGCTCTACGCGCAGGACACGGGCGGTGGCGTGCCACGTCCAATCGGGCAGGACGGCATCCGTATCGGCAAGATCTCGTTCGCGCTCAGCGCCATTGACACGCCCGCGGGGCGAGACCTCTTCGACTACGACGACACCTTCAAGGCCGGCGGCGCGGCGCTGTACTACGAGTACACGGTGGAAGGCGTCCCGGATGGCACGGTGATCGAGGAGCGCTGGTTCCTCGACGACATCCGGCAGGACTCGGTCTCCTCGTCGGCGGCGTGGAAGGGCGGGACGTTCGGGGTCGTCAACGACCGCATCACGATCCCGGGGACGGGCGGCCTGCCCTCGGGACGTTGGCGCGTCGAGGTCTGGACGGGCAGCGTGCTACGGGCGCGCGGCGTCGCCTACGTCGGCTCCCGCCCCACCTCTGAGCCGGCGGCGAGGAACTTCGCCGCAGGCTCGCTCGCCTCGGCCGACGGTGGCTCGCCTGCGGCAGCGCCCCGTTCTGGCCCGTCGCAGTTGCTGGGGTTCTTCGACTACACCGGCATGGAGGGCGTGGACTTCATCCAGTGGATCGCGTTCCGCAACAACCAGCGCGTGTACCAGTCTCCGGCGATCGCCTGGAACGGCGGCGATGCAGGCCGGTTCTGGGTCGGCGTCCGGCTGCCGGACGGCATCGCGGCCGGTTCGTGGGAGATCGAGGTCCGCGCGGACAGCAAGATCATCGCCGTCATCCCCGCACGCGTGCCGTGATGAGGGGACTCGACGTCATTTGATCTCCCCACGCGTGTAGAGGCCGTCGACCAGGCGACTGTCGAAGGCCTGCGTGACGTCGGGCGTCTTCGGCAGCGCTTGGTACTTCACGAGCGTGTCCGCAAGCGCCTGCCACTGCTCCTTCGATGAACGCCCAATGCCATCGGCCCGCCGCGCCGCCTCCAGGTCCTTCTCCAGCAGGAACCGCTGCTGTGCGGCGTCCGCCCCTGGCGCGTACTTCAGCACCACCTGCACTGCCTCGTCCGGATGGGCCTGCGTCCATACGACCGCGCGCAGCGTCGCCCGCAGGTACCGCTCGACGAGCGCCGGATCCTTCGTCAGCGTCTCGCGGTTCACCAGCGTCGTCAGGCCCAGCGTCGGCACACCGAAGTCCGCGGGGTCGAGGACAGTGACGTCCACTCCCGCCTTGCGGACTGCGAACGGTTCGTTGCTCAGGAAGACCGGGTACACCTCCACCTGCTTCTCGATGAACGCGCGGACGTCGAACCCGACCGAGACGAGTTTCACGTCGTCGCGCTTCAGGCCAGCGCCCGCCAGCATCCCGTCGAGTTCCGCCGGGACGACGCCGGACTTAAAGCCAATCGTGCGGCCCTTCAGATCGGCCGGAGTCTTGATGCCCGAATCCGCCCGCGCCAGATAGCCCTGGTCCCCGCGCTGGCCGTAGAGCGCAACCGCCACGACCGGCAGGCCGTCGCCAGACCGGCGAAGCACCTGGGCCGCCGTGGCGGTCGTGAACTGGACAGAGCCTTCGAGGAGGAACTTCAGGTGCTCGTCCGCGCCGGAAGAGTGTTTGATCTCGACGTCGAGGTTCTCGTCCGCAAAGAAGCCTTTCTCCTTCGCGACGTAGGCAGCCACAAACGGCAGATTCGCCTGCGGCCGGAAGCCTGCCATGAACGTCACCTTCGCCGGAGGTGGCTTCGGCGTCGGCGTGCTCGTGGCCACCGTCGAGGTGGGAGCGGGCGCGGGCGGCACGTTGTCGCCACTGCAGGCCACGACGGCCGTCGCGGCGAGCGCGACGAGCAGCGTCGCGAGACGGGTGACGGGGGACGTGCGGACGCGAAGGGCAAACGCCATCGGAGACACCTCGGGTGACCGGGGCGTACATCCGCGAATGACGCGGGCGCTGCACGCGAAGAGGATTTGGTCGGGCCGCCTCAGGCGCCCGTCGACACGTGCCAGTCCAGCACGCGGCGCTCAACATAGCCAACAAGCCCGGTGAGCGAAACTCCCAGCGCGGCAAGGACGAAGACGGCCGCGAACAGCGACGCCGTGTCGAATGCCCCGTTCGCAATCAGGATCAGTTGTCCCATGCCCGAAGACCCTGAGAGGAACTCCGCCACCACCGCCCCCACCAGCGAGAGCGGCACGCTGATCCGCAACGCCGCAAACACGTACGGCAGCGACGAGGGGAAGCGCAGGCGCCGGAAGACCTCCCAGCGGCTCGCCGCCAGTACGCGGAAGGCGTCGAGCGCTTGCGGGTCGACCGACCGCAGCCCGACCGCCGCGTTCACGAGCATCGGGAAGAACGTGATCAGCGCCGCGATCGCGACCTTCGGGCCGATCCCGAACCCAAACCAGATTGCGAGCAGCGGGTACAGCGCGACGATGGGCGTGACCTTCACGAGCAGCGCAGGCGGGTAGATCGCGCGTTCCAGCAGCCGCGAATGCGCCATCAGCACTGCCAGGCCGAAGGCGATGACGCTCGCCGCCACCAGCCCGCCGACGGCCGCTGTCAGCGAGGTCGCCGCCGCCGAGGCGTACCGCGTGGGCTCGTCCCACAGCGCACGAAACACGTCGCTCGGCGGCGGCAGCAGGTACCCCTTCACGTCGCGCAGGCGCACGTACGCCTCCCACAGCGCGAGGACGAGTGAGAGCGCGACCACCGGCGGCAGCATGGTCGCCGCGAGCGATGTCCTCGGGACGCCGGCCTCCGACGCAGGGTCGTTCACGCCGCGTCCTCGTCGCCCGACCGCAGCGCGGCGCGCACGGCCACGGCCGCCTCGACGAACGCCGGCGAAGCCTCCTGCGCTTCGCCGCGCGGCCGCGACAGCGGCACATCGATGACGGCCCGCACACGGCCCGGCCGGCCGGTCATCACGACCACGCGGTCCGATAGCAGCACCGCCTCAGCCACTGAATGCGTGACGAAGAGCACGGCGATCCGTTCCTGCTCCCAGATCCGCAGCAACTCCAGCCGCATCGCTTCGCGCGACAACTCGTCGAGCGCACCGAAGGGTTCGTCCATCAGTAGCAAGCGCGGCCGGTGCACGAGCGCCCGCGCAAGCGCCACGCGCTGGCGCATCCCCCCGGAGAGCGCCCCGGGCCGGTAGCCGGCGAATTCCGCGATCCCGACCTGCTCCAGCAGTGCCTGCACCCGCGCCGGATCGCCCGCTCGTGTCACATCCAGTGGAAGCCGGACGTTGGCCTCGACGTCGCGCCAGGGGAGGAGTCCCGGTTCTTGCGCGACCAGGCCGAGCGCGTGCGCCCGTTGCGCCTCTGCGGGTATCCCGCCGAGGACGCCGACCTCACCCGCCTGCGAGGGCAGCAGCCCCGCGACCAGCCGCAGCAGCGTGCTCTTGCCGCAACCGGATGGCCCCACCACCGAGACGAACTCCCCCGCACCCACCTCGAGGTCCACGCCGTCGAGCGCGAGGAGCGTCCGCCCGTCCGCCCCGGCGTACCGGTAGGTGAGCCCGCGTGCGCTGACCGCTGGCAGAGGCGGGGATGAGGTCACGACGAGCCTTCCGGGAGACACGCGGGTACGATCCGCGCCGCACGGATGATATCTGCGCCCTCCGGCAACGGCTGGCGCGGCGCGAGGGAGGTCGCATGCCCGAGGCCGGACGCCACATCATTGCCCTCGTGGGCGGCACCGGCCCCGAAGGCCGCGGCCTCGCGACGCGCTTCGCGCTCGCCGGCCATCGAGTCGTGATCGGCAGCCGGGACTCTGCCCGCGGCGAGGCTGGCGCCGCCGAGGTCATCGCGGGGCTGGCTGAGCGCCCGCACGCCGCCGTGACGGGCACCGACAACCTCGCCGCGGTCAGCGAGGCGGACCTCGTGGTGGTCGTCGTCCCTTACGCGGCACACCGCGCCACGCTGGAGGGCCTGCGCGAGGCCCTCGCCGGCAAGATCGTCGTTGACGCCGTCGTCCCGGTGGTCTTCGACCGCGGCCCTCGCCCGGTCGACGTCCCGGATGGCTCGGCGACGGAGGAGGCGGCGGCGATCCTCAGCGGCTCGCGCGTGGTCGGCGCGTTCCACAATCTCGCCGCCGAAGTCCTGCTCGACCCGGACGCCCACGTCGGCGCTGACGTGCTCGTGACGGGCGCCGACGCCGAGGCCAAGCAGGCGGTGATGGCACTGGCCGCCGGGATCGCCGGCGTGCGCGGCATCGACGCGGGGCCGCTACGCTTCTCCCGCTTCGTGGAGCAGATCACCATCCTGATCATCGGCATCAACGGCCGCTACAAGGCCCACACCGGCATCCGCGTGGCCGGCCTCGACGCGCACTAGGTTCGCAGGCAGGAGTCCCGCATGGCGGTACCAGAGTTCCGGGTGATCGGTGTGACCGGTATGCCGATGGTGCAGGCGGGCGATGACCTCGCCGCACAGATCGTCGGCGCCGCAGCGGCGCAGGGCACGCCGATCGCTGCCGGTGACGTGGTAGTGGTCACGCAGCGCATCGTCTCCAAGGCCGAGGGCCGCGTCGTCACGCTCGACACGTTCTCGCCCAGCCCGTTCGCCCTCGCCTACGCCGCGCGGTGGGAGAAGGACGCACGCGTCGTCGAGGCCGTGCTGCGCGAGTCGAAAAGGATCATCCGCCAGGTCGGCGCCGTGCTCATCACTGAGACGCACCACGGCTTCAAGTGCGCGAACTCGGGCGTGGACGCCTCGAATGTTGGCGGTGAGGGGCTCGTATGCCTGTTGCCGGTCGATCCGGACGCCTCCTGCCGCCGCATTCGCGACGGTATCCGCAACCGCACGGGCGTCGAGGTCGGCGTCGTGATGTCGGACACCTTCGGGCGTCCCTGGCGCCTCGGCCAGACCAACATCGCGATCGGCGTCGCGGGCATGCTCCCGATGCGCGACTACGTCGGCAAGGCCGTCGAGGTCGGCCTTG
>SCTU01000119.1 GCA_004297315.1 Dehalococcoidia bacterium
ACGGCGGGGACAACCAGAACCCGGAAGGCCCGTTCTCGCAGTCGCCGATGCCGTGGCCGTTCATGTTCGACAAGTACCCGACGGCGAAGGTGAACGGTCCGTGGTACGTGTTCGACCCGGCGAAGGCGTCGCAGATGATGCAGGCGGCGGGGTACACGGCGGCGAAGCCGCTGACGATGGAACTGGCGTCGTTCTACAACAAGAACCAGTTCTCGGGGATCGTGATCCCGAGCATCAACAACAACCTCAAAGAGGTGAAGATCACCTGGAAGGACCTGGACAACCCGACGCACGTGACGTTGATGTCGGACCGGAACTACAAGGAGCTGATCGGCTTCCTGTGGGGTCCTCCGGGGTACTCGATGGACCAGTGGCTGTCGCCGTTCTACTCCTCGAAGGGGAGCCTGAACTACGGGTCGATCGACGACAAGGACCTGGACGCGCTCTTGCTGAAGCAGCGGGGCGAGACGAACCCGGCGGCGCAGAAGGAGATCTGGAACCAGATCAACACGCTGATCCACGACAAGGTCTACCAGGCATGGTGGCCGGTCGCGCTGCAGCGGAACGCGTACCATAACTACGTGCTCAACTACCGCGCTCACGGTCTCGCTGGGCCGTGGGTCTGCTACGCCAACGATCAGGCGCGCTCGGTCTGGATCGACGAGGGCGCGAACCCCGGTCGAGCCTAGAGCGGGGCACGTCGGGTCCATAGTCCGCCGTGGGGGCGGGGCACAGTCTCCGCCCCCACATGGACCGCACGGGGAGTCGCGTTTTGGCTGAGACCTCACGCCGGCCGCGATGTGACCAGGCCATCCGCCCGGTGGGGGTCGATGCCTGCTGCGTGAACGAGGTCGACCCCTGTCTCAAGCCGGCGTCCCACCAGCATCAGCCGACCGGCATCGCGCTCTGCGCCTTCCACTGGCAGAACGCGATGACGTTGGGCGGCCCTGAGGCCGGCCAGTGGCCCGTCGGCATGCGGATCCTGCCCTTCCCTGACGGATGGGTCGCGCTTCCAGAGGCGCCTGCAAGCGAGGCCCCGCCCCCAACGCTCTGGGTCGAGCCGGCGAAGACCGTCGGTGGCCTGATCGTCGAGTTGTAACCGCGCCGTCCGGCTGCCCTACCAGCCGCGCGGATCGGCCCGGTTGAACGACTTTGCGAATTCCCCGGCCCACACGGAGCCGGCCATCACCTCTCAGCCGACCTCTTCGCTCGCCGCCGTGGCGGAGGGCACCACCGTCAAGAACATCGCCAGGAGCGAGTCGACACGCGTCGCGAGGATGCGGAGCCAGCGCGCCGCCGCCCGGAGGACAGGCCAAGTCGCGTCGTCGGTTGTCGGTAGCCTCGCACTGCGTGACGTCATGGGCGGCCTCTGGCTGCGCCCCTTGGGTTACATTCACCATACGCTTGCCGTCGTGTCCGAGGGGCACCCCGGCGGGCGTGGAGTCGGTGGGGAGAGGAATAGATACATGGATGCGGCAGCGAAGAAGACGGCCCTCAGGCTGATCCCATATGGCCTGTACGTCCTGACGACGAAGGCCGGAGACTCCGTGAGCGGGGCCACGGTGAACTGGGTGTCGCAGATGTCGTTCGAGCCGCCCCTGCTTGCTATCGGCGTCAAGAAGGAGACGAAGTCGTTCGCGAACATCAAGGCCGGGGCGGACATGGCGATCTCCTTCCTCGGGACCGGGCAGGGCAACCTCGCCTTCGCGTTTTTCGGAGACACGCCGTTCCAGGGCTCCGAGTTCGTTGCGAAGGACCTTCGCGTCCAGACAGAGCCGTCGGCGTCCGGCGTGCCGGTGCTCGCGGACGCACCCGCATGGGCGACCCTGAAGGTGACCGACCTCGTCGAGCGTGGTGACCACGCGGTCGTCGTGGCGGAGGTGACCGACGTCGGGCTTCGGGCCGAGGCGCCACAAGCGCTGACTTTGAAAGAGTTGAACCTCAACTACGGGGGATAGCCTGCCCCGGCGCCTTCCCCCTGCGCCGATTTCCGCTAGCCTCTAGCCCGCTTCGGGAATGAGGGAGATGCCATGCCGATGATCCTGGGTGTGACGGGCTCGATTGCGACGGGGAAGAGCGGGCTCTGCACGCGCCTCGTGGAGAAGTACCACGTGACGCACGGAGATGCCGACAAGATCGTGCACCGGATGTTCGACCCCGGAAAGAAGGGGTTCGACAACGCCGTGGCGGAGTTCGGGCCCGAGATCATCGGCGAGGACGGGATGATCGACCGCAAGAAGATCGGCGCGCTCGTCTTCGGCAACCCGACGAACATGAGCCGCTGGATGCGCGCGATCGGCAACATCGAGGACGAGATGCGCTCGACGATCGAGCGCTGGCGCGCCACGCTCGGGCCAAACGACGTCGCCGTCCTCGAGGCGGTGAACCTGATCGAGGCGGACTACTCGCAGTGGTGCGACGCGACGTGGCTCGTGGCCGCTTCCGACGAGATCGCGAAACCTCGACTGATGGCCCGCAACAGTTTCAACGACGCGGAGGCCCAGCAGCGGCTCGACGCGCAGCGCAAGTGGCAGGACCGCGCCGCCGCCGCCGACCACGTCTTCCACAACAACGGCACGTACGAGGAGTTCCAGGCCGAGGTGGACGGGGTCTTCGAGGAGACGCACCGGCAGTTCCTCGCCGGCACCCTCCCGAAGTCGAAGTGGTTCGCCTGGCGCGAGGCCAACCCTCGCCCAGCGCCCGCTCAGGCCCAGTAGGCCGTCCAACCGGGCGGCGTCGGAGATCAGACGGGCGCCTCGGCGCCCGTCTCGGTATTCAGTCGACTCGGCATTCAGCCGACTTTTAGCCTTCTGCCATGGTCGAGTCGACCCCGGCAAGGTGCGTTCGACGCGGTCTGCGTTACACCGGTCTCGCAGGTTGGCGAGAGGAGCGCACGACATGCCTAGGGCGTGGACGGCGAACGATGAGCGCCAGTACAAGCACGTGAAGACCAGCGAGCGCCAGCGTGGCCGCTCAGCCGAACGGGCCGATGAGATCGCGGCGCGCACAGTGAACAAGCAGCGGCGTGAGGAAGGTCGCACGCCCAACTCCCGGACACAGGGCACCGGCAACCCCCGGACGTCTCTCGACTCGCGGAGTATCGACGAGTTGCGGAACCGCGCATCCCAACTCTCCATCGCCGGGCAGCGGGAGATGGGGCGGGATGAGCTGGTCGCCGCGATCCGGCGACGCAACGGGAGCGGGTAGTCGGCATCGCTACCCGCAGTCCTTCGTGTACCCCGGTATCCCGAGGAGCGTGTCGAGCCTCACGGGTGTCAGGCCTCGCGCCTGCAGGCCTTCGAGGATGGCGGGAAGCGCAGCAACGGTCGTCGAGCGGTCGGCGCCGAGAATGCCGTCCTCGCCGTCGTGCAACAGGATGACCGAGCCGGGGCGGACCTGTTCGAGGATGTGCGCGGCGAGTCGCTGCGCGTCCTTTTCCTCCCAGTCGTCGGCCTCGTCGTCCCAAAGGACCGTGAGCATGCCTGCGCGTTTCACGGCAGCGTTCACAAAGCGGGTCTGCACGCCCCATGGCGGACGGAAGAAGGTGGGGCACTCACCGTAGGCCCCGAAGAACGTCGCCTGCGCCCTCGATACTTGCGTGTATCGGAGGTCGGTGTTTCCCGCGCGTGGGTGGTCGTAGGAGTGGTTGGCGAGCAGGTGACCGCGGTCGCGGAGGCGCTGCGCGAGTTCCGGCTGCTCGGTGATCGTGTGGGCGACGACGAAGAACGTGCCGGGGACTCCGTAGCGCTCGAGGGTTTCGGCGGCGGCGCGGGTGGTTTCGCCGTTCAGGCCGTCGTCGAAGGTAATCGCTACGAACGGCCGTGTGTCGGCGGCGTGGGTGATACTGGCGTCGGCGCGCAGCAGGAAGCGACCGCCGGCGACCGTGAGCAGCGCGACGGCGACGGCGGCGAGCGCGATGCGCACGACGGCGCCTCGGTTACGGGGCACGTGCGGCCGCGCAAGACTCGGGTGGCGGTGACTGGATCGTGTATTCGAGGGTGCCCGCCGGACCTCTGAAGGTGAGGGCGGCGTGGCCCTCGGCGACCAGGCGGTCGAGGGTGGCCAGCTCGTTACTCGTGTCACGCAGGTTGCGACGCGTCCACTCGCCCTGCACAAGCACGCGGTCTGCGGCCTTCCGGGCGAGGAAGCAGCGGTACTCCTCGGTGCTTTCAAACGAGCGACGCTCGACGCTCTCGTCGAAGAAGTCCTGCGCCAGGACGGCGCCAGCCTGTAGCAGTTGGACCATGCCGTCCTCCTGGTTGGACATCGTGAGGACGCGGTAGTGCGCCGCCGGGTCGACGAGGCCAGCATCGATGTAATCGGGGAAGCGGGGGAGGGACACCCAGCGCGCGCTGTTGGGGTTGGACCCGGCAAAGTTACGGAAGAGCAACGCGCCGCCCACGAGCAGGATGAGGACGTGGAACCTGGTGACCCAGCGTGCGAATCGATGGCACGCCCAGGGCCACCACAACATGCTCGTGCGCTGCAACGTGATCTGGGCGGGGGTGACCCATCCCCAGCGGCCGACGTGGTCGATCACGGGGAGGTGGAAGAACGCCCAGATCGCCGGTGCGGATATGAGCGCTGCAGCGGCTAACCACGGCGCGCGCCGCCATGGGAGCCGGCGCCGGGCCTCGATGTCTGCGAGGAGCGTGAGGCCGATGCCCACGCCGCCCATCAGCGGATGGGCCACCAGCGAGGCCGTGGCGAGGGCGGCGCCGCGCGCTAGACGCCCTCGGTCGAACTCGGCAGCAGCGAGGGCGGCGAGGGCCAGGGCCCAGATCGTCGGGAGTTGGAACTGGAGGATGGCGTTCCAGAGTTGCCAGTTCAGGACGACGGCGGCCATGAGCAGTGGGGACGCTGTCCTCGGCAACCACTTCGTGACCCCGTAGAGCAGCAGGAGTACGCCGAGCACCATGCTGGCGGTGACGGCCCAGTCGCCGAGCACGGGCCTTGCGAGCGCCGCCGGCAGCCAGGGGATGAGTCCGTACGGGAAGGTGAGCGCGCGACCATGATCGAGCCCGGGAATGTGGAGCGGGATGCCATGGCCGTTGCGCAGCGAGTGTTCGATGAACCAGACATGACCGTAGGACTGCGCGCTGTCGTTGCCCAGATAGACGGTGTGGACGAGCACGATGCCGAGGAAGCCGCTGAAGGCAATCAGGATGGCGACGGCGAGCAGCACCCCCACCCGTGACCGCTGCGCGGCGGGGACGTCACGCCAGCAGACGACGCGGAACCACGCGAGCGCCATGCGCAGCACGTGGCGCGCCGCATCCTGCAGTCGCGTGTTCGTCCTCAGCACCGGGACGCGCACGACGAATTCGTTGTCGACGTGGTAGCCGAGGCGCTGCGAGACGACGGCGAACTCGACGCACTCGCTGTAGCGATGGCCGCGGTAGAACTGCTGCGCGTGTAGCAGCGGGCCGAGGCGCATCAGCCGGTAGCCGCTTTCGATATCGTGCATCCGGTTCCCGGCGAAGAGGCTGCCGAGCGCCGTCATGACGATATTTCCGAGGCGCTTGTACCAGCCGTGGTAGCCGAAGTCGCGGCGCGCGATGACCGCGTCCGCGCTGCTTGCCTCCAGCCGCGCGATCAACGCATCGAGGTAGGCGAGGTCGTGCTGGCCGTCGGCGTCAACATTGATGACGATGGTGTCGTCCGTGAGGACGCCCTGATCGCGCTCGGCCCGGAGGGCCTCCCATGCGGCCTGGAGCGCGGCGGACTTCCCCCGGTTGCGTGGCAGGTGGATGACCTGTCGGGTGGGGCCGGCGGCTGCCCAACCGTCGAGCACGTCGCCCGATCCGTCTGTAGACCCGTCGTCAGTGACGAGGATCGACGGGAACCCCGCCTGTTCGATCTGCGTGAGGACCTCGCGGACGGTGTCGCGCTCGTTGTAGACCGGCACTACGACGATCCGGCGGGTCACGCGCGCCTCGGAAGGTTCCGCCGTCGGAAGCGGACGGCGGCGGTGGTCGCGACTGCAAGCAGGCTCGCCGTGACGGCGAGCGCAAGGAAGGCGTCTCGTGCGTCGGTGCTGGCGATCACGCCGCCCATGATGCCCGATCCGGCGAGGCTGCCTGCGGCCTCGGCAGACCCGAGCCAGCCGAGCGCGCCCGCCGGACCGCTCCGACCTCGGGAGAAGTCGATCACGACGGCAGTGACGAGGGGTGCGCCGGCCACGATGGCGGGGACGACGAGGGCCATCGCGAGGGCGAAGGCCCAGGCGGAGTGGGCCAGGAATGCGATTCCACAACCAGAGGCGACCAGGAAGTAGAGGACGGTGATTTCGATGAGGCGTCGTCCGGACTGCGACCAGCGCCCGACGCCGCCGAGCGCGCCCATCGCGATGAACCCCGCGGGTACTAACAGCCAGAGCACACGTCCCGCCGGCACCTCGAGGTCGCGCAGCACAAACGGCCAGAAGGTCACGAGCAGGCCGCCCGCGAGCGCGAACTGCCCGGAGGCGACGAGACCGAGCGTGAGCGAGTACATCCGCGGGGACCTCGGGAGCGACGGTGTCGCGATGGGTGACGTGCTTTGCCTCGACATATCCGCCGCACGCCGGAGTCGGTCGAGCAGGACGGCCGCCAACGCGACGAAGACGAATGCGAGCGCGAAGGCGGCGCGTGGCTCCACGGCTGCGAGCAGGGTGCCGGCACCGAACCCGGACGCGACCGCCCCACCGGCGGCAAGGCTGATCCAGGTGGCGGCGTTGCCACGTTCGGCCTCGCTGGTCGTTTCGCCGACGCAGTGCCGGAGCAGCACCCATGCGACCGAGATGCCGGCGCTCAGGGCAGCGAGCCCCACCAGGTACCCCGCCGCGCTCCTCGTGGTCAGCATCAGGGCGAGGCCGGTCATCGCGAGGACTGGCACGACCGGGAGGACCACGGAAAGACGCCGTCGGTCGGCGATCCAGCCGGCCGCGGGTGAGACGGCGACCTTCGTCAGGGCCTGGAGGGTGAGCGCAAGGGCGGGGAGGGCTGCCGACTGGCCCAGGGTGCGCAGGAGATAGGCGTTTCCGGCGGACAGGATGACGAGCCCCGTCATCCCGTCGAGCGCCGCGGCAGCCCCGAGCGCTGGCAGCACCTGCCGAGGCGGGAGCAAGAGCGCGCGCCGGGGTATGCGGACGCGGGCGGCCATCCGTGACTCCCGTCGAACGAATCGACACCATCGGGTGGGATGGCAGGCCCGCCCGTCGCAGCCTCAACCCGGCCTGTGCAGCTCGTTCGCGGTGGGGCTACCGGTAGAGCTTCACCACCTGCACCTTGCCCGGTGCGGCGTGGATGCAGAGGTCGCAGAGGGTGCACTCGTCAAGGTTTGCCTCGACGGTCTCGAGGCGGCTGTCGACCACTTTGAAGATGTCCACCGGGCAGACCTCGGCGATGCGCTTGCAGAGGGCGGCATCCTGCTGGACGGCGGAGTCGATGTCGACGCGAATGAACATGGCCATCGCTATTTACCAAGCCGTTCGCTGAGCAGACGCGGGATGTCGCCGATCTTCTCGGCGACAATGATGCCGGCCGCGGTGAGGTTCGCGATCTTCGAGGCCGTCGTGTCGGCGCGGCCTTCCACGATCGTCCCGGCGTGGCCGAAGCGCATGCCGGGCATCTCGTCCATGAAGCGGCCGGCCATGAACGCGACGATTGGCTTCTTTGACCCGCTGCGCGCCATGTAGTCGGCCAGCTCGTACTCCGCGCGCCCGCCCGGCTCCGAGTAGATCGCGATCCCTTCGGTCTCGGGGTCGGCGTCGAACAGCGGCATCAGTTCCGCGTACGTGCTGCCGATGATGGCGTCACCGCCGATGCTCACCGCCGTCGACACGCCGAGGCCGGCCTCGGACAGCGAGTTCGCGATCTCGACCGTCATGCCTCCCGAACGCGACATCACGCCAATACGTCCCGCCTTGAAGGCGCGGCGGGTCGACTCGGCGGCGCCGCCGATGCCCCCGACGCGGGTCTTGCCGGGCGAGATCACGCCGAGGCAGTTGGGGCCAATGATCCGCGTCCCCTTCTCCTGGGCGTACTCGACGAACTGCGCGACCTGCTTGCGTGGAATGCGCTCGGTCACGCACACGATCAGCGGGATCCCGGCGTCGATCGCCTCGAGGACTGCATCCGCCGCAAACCCTGGGGGGACCGAGACGACGGCCGCGTCGACGCGGGTGCGCGACGTGAACGCGAGGACGTTGTCCTCGACGGGCAGGCCGTGCACCTCGCGGCCCTTGCGGCCGGGTGTCACCCCGCCGAGCAGTTTCGCGCCGTAGTCGAGGCACTCCCGCGCCATCGTCACGGCCTCGCGGCCGGTGATGCCCTGGATGATGAAGGTCGTGTCTTTGTCGACGAGGATGCTCATGCGGCTACGCCCTCTTCTTCGTGTTCTCGACGGCCATCCGGGCAGCCTCGTCCATGGAGACCGAGCGGTCGACGTACGGGACGCCGTACTTCTTCAAGATGGCGAAGCCTTCGTCCTCCCACGACCCCGGGATGCGGAAGATCGCGATCTTCTCGGCCGGGTCGAACCCCGCCTCGATGCAGCCCTTCACCACCCCACGCGCAACGATGTCGACGCGGGTGTTGGAGACGACGTTCATCATCACAGCGATCTTCTCAACGCCGGGCTGGCGGCAGATCAACTTCGTGAGGTTGGCCGCCTTCGAGACCGAGGGGTTGCCACCGATTTCGCAGTAGTTGGCGGGGCGTCCGCCGGCCGCGCGCACGGCGTCGAACAGCGTCAGGGAGCCGCCCCCTGCGCCGATGATGAGGCCCAGGTTGCCGTCGAACTCGGTCAGGTTGCCGGCGACGCCGCGGGTGTCCGCGGAGTCGACCTTCTCGGCGTCGATCTCGAACTGCGTCGGTGGACGCGCCTGGCGCTTTTCCCCTGGGTCGATGCCCAGTTCCTTGAGCAGGTCGAGGTGCGTGCGCGCCGCCTCGGACTCCATGTCCATGTGGGCGTCGAGCGCGATGATCGAGCCGTCGTCGAGCTTCCCGATCGGGTTGATCTCGGCGAGCGTCATGTCGCGGTCGAGGAACACCCGGGCAAGGCCGGCCACGATCCGTGTCAGCGCATTCAGGTCATTGCCTGTGACGCCGACCCCCGCCACGGCGTTCTTCGCGATGTAGTCGGAGAACGGCCGGCTGGCGGAGAAGTGGGTGCGCGAGAGGTGCTCGGGGTGCTTCTCCGCGATCTCCTCGATGTCGATGCCACCCATGTCGCTGAAGATGATGACGGCCTTCTTCGCCCGTCCGTCCCACGTCACGGCCGCGAAGTACTCCTGGACGACGGCGCGCTTCTCCTCGACGAGCACGCCGACCGGCATCAGGTTGCTGATCGGCAGGGCAAGGATCCCGCGGGCGTGCTCGGCGGCTTCGCCCGGCGAGTCCGCGAACTTCACGCCGCCGGCCTTCATGCGGCCGCCAGAGAGCACCTGCGACTTGATCACCACCGGCTTGCCCACCTCGAAGGCGGCGGCCGCCGCCTGGTCGGGCGTCTTGCAGAAGTGGCTCTTCGGCAGCGGGATCCCGGCCTTCGCCAGGATCTGCTTCGACTCAAACTCGTAGAACCGCATGGGCCCTCCCCCGCTGCGTGCGTGGCTGTCGAGGCGCGGCCGTCAGGCCCGCGCGGGAATGCCGTAGACCGCGCCCAGCTCGGGGTCGCGTGCGGCGATCATCGTGGCGAGGTCCCAGATCACCTTCGCCTGCTTCCACGTGGCGTCGTCCTGCATCTTGCCGTCCAGCATCACGACACCCGAGCCGTCCGGCATCGCGTCCAGGATCTTCTTCGCGATGCGGACCTCCTCCGGGTCGGGCGAGAAGACCTTGCGTGCGATCGCGACCTGGCTGGGGTGGAGCGACCACGCGCCCACGCAGCCGAGGAGGAACGCGGCGCGGAACTGGTCCTCGCACGCCACCGGGTCGTCGATCGCGCCGAACGGGCCGTAGAAGGGCAGGATGCCGGCGTTCACGCAGGCGTCCACCATGCGCGCGATCGAGTAATGCCACGGGTCCTGCTGCGCCGTGACGCGCGGCGCGTCGGGATTCGCCGGGTCCGGGTCGGTGCGCACGAGGTAGGACGGGTGCCCGCCTCCGACACGCGTCGTCTTCATCCGGCGCGAGGCCGCCAGGTCGGCTGGGCCGAAGGAGATGCCCTGCATGCGCGGGCTGGCGAGCGCGATCTCCTCCACTTGCGCCACGCCGCCTCCGGTCTCGAGGATCGCGTGCACCAGGATCGGGCGCGTGACGTGGTACTTCGCCTCGAGTTGGGCGAGGAGGCGGTCGACATAAGTGATGTCCTGCGGCCCGAGCACCTTCGGGATCATCACGACGTCGAGCCGGTTACCGATCTCGGAGACCAGCCGCGTGATGTCGTCGAGGAACCACGGGCTGTCGAGCGCGTTCACGCGCGACCACGCCTGCACGTTCCCGAAGTCGTTGTCCTTGACGACCTGGATCCAGCCCTCGCGGGCGGCTTCCTTGTCGGCGATCGGGATCGCGTCCTCGAGGTTGCCGAGGAGCACGTCGACCTGCCCGAGGAGTTCCGGGACGCGCTCGCGCATACGCGCGTTCTGAGCGGGGAGGAAATGGATCATCCGCGCCGGCCGGACAGGTATCTCCGTCAACGGCTGCGGCGCGCCGATCGCCAGCGGCTTGAAGAAGTCCTTCGGACTGCGCAGCATCGCGCTCCCCCGCCTCGTCCCCTGCACGCCACCATTCGAGGCCGCGCGCGCCGTCGACGCTAAGCCGGGCGTCTTACTGAGTCAACGAACGTCAGTCGCGCGGCCGTCTCGGCTCCGGCGGCAGGCCGGCAGCCGCTCGACGCCGGGCGTCGCGCTCTGCTCGCGCCGCCGCGAGGCGTGCCGCAAGGTCGTCCTCTTCGACCGGGCGGCGCGCCCACCACCAGAGCGCGAGCCCGCCGAGGACGACCGCCCCGCCCTCGATCAGCGGGCCGCGCGCCAGGATCGCGACCACCGTCGCAGCCTCGCCGGAGAGCGTGCCCGGTGGGCCGCCGAAGGCGCGCGCGGCGGCGATGCCGGCGAGCGCGAACATGACCGGGCCCGCGGCGCCTCCGGCGAGCGCCAGCCCGAGGACACGCCAGCGGCGGACGGCCCCTTGCGTCGCAAGCACGCCGGTGATGAGGACGAGGGTGGCTAATGCGGGCAGCCACCGCAGGCGGACGAACCAGTCGTGCAGCCGACCACCGAGGAGGGAGAGCGCCCACGCGCCTCCGCCGGCCTCGAACCGCGCCGCCGTGGCGCCGTCCGCGAGCGGGCGCGTCCCGTCCCGGTAGAGCAGCGCCGCGGACTGGTCGAGGAGCGTGCGGCGCCATGCCTCCGGCGATCCCGTCAGCACCTCGTCACGCGTGAGCCCGGCGCCGCGCACAGGAAACCCGCGCACCTCAATGCGCGCCCCAGGCGCCGCCTCGGCGGCGGCCTCGCGTATGACCTCTTCCTGCGAGCGGAGGAGGCCGTCGATGCCTGTCAAGGCGCCCAGCAGCCGGGCGAGAGCAGGCTCCGCGATCCGCGGGGCGGTCGCTTCCGCCACTGCCGTGGTGGACAGCCAGAGCGTGAGCGAGCAGGCGAGGAGCACCGCCAGCCCCGGGTGGAACCGCGGGCGCGGGGCAGCGACCTGTGCCGGCCTCGAAGGCGCCGTCATGCGGACACCAACCGCGTCCGCGCGATGAGATCGTGCAGACCGCGCGCCCGCGGCCGGAAGAGAGCACCACCGGCCGTGATCAGCCCGCCGAGCGTGACTGCGCCGGCAACCCCGGCCAGCGCGATGGCGAGCGCGTCGAACGTGGCGATGGCGGCGAGGGCTGCGAGCCAGAGCCAGCCCGGCACCGCGAGCGGGTGGATCGCAAGCCGCAGTATGCGGCGGCGCGGGCCGCCCGCGACGCGCAGGCGGAGGCGCACCTGTCCCGGCGTCGCGCGCCGTCGCGCGACGCTGAGCGCCGTCCACGCGAGCCAGGCCGGCGTCGCGGCCAGCAGGAGCGCGGACGCAAGCGCCGCGTCGCCGGCCCGGATGTCGTCCCGACCCCACGTCGTCCGAAGGAGCAGCCAACCGCCCGCGACAAGGGTGGTGAGTAGCGAGGCGGCGCCGCCATAGATGAGGTCGAGAGCGAAGGCGAGCAGCCGGCGGCTCCGAGGGGCGGGGGGTATGGCCAAGGAAGGGCGGTCTGGCCTCGGCCGCGCGTTGGTCATTGGTGGATGATAGGCGCGAGGCCCGCCCAGTCGCCTTCGAGGAGCCCGTGGACGAGACAGCCGCACCGCCCTCGCCGCGAGGCCGCCTTCTCCCGGCCAGCGTCGTCGTCGCAGCGTTCCTCGTCGCGCTGCTCGCGCTCCTCGCGGCTTCGTGGTGGCGCGACCGCCGTTTCGGGGAGGGTTTCGACATCGTCCGCTGGGAGCGCGAGACGGTGGCGGGCCGCTGGCTCTTCCTCGCGGGCGCTCCGCTGCGCAATGACCCTCCGGAGGACGAGGCGCTCCGCCGTTACTTCGCGCTCTCGCCCTCTGACCCTGAGGCGCTGCGGCTCGAGAACCGCGTCGAGCGCATCATCGAGGGGCGGATCGACTCCACCCTCGCCGGCCTCGGAATCCACGTCGGGCCGCCGCTGCCGGGCACGGTCTTCCCGTTCGTCGACATCGAACTCGCCTCGTCCCCGCGCGTGCTCGTCGAGTCGCCGCGCGCGCGCATCGAGCGGGTGCGCGCCGACCTCCTGCGACCCGACCTCGGGGGTGCCCGCGCCGCGGAGATCGAGGCGCGCGCGGAGCGGGAGCGGCCGGACCGCCGCGCGATCGTCGTGCCCTCCGGGGGAGTGGCGACCTACCCGGCCATCGTGTCGGACCAGGGCGGGTACGTCGGGGCGCTGGAGACCGCGGCTCATGAGTGGGTGCACCACTACCTCACCTTCTATCCGCTGGGCCGCTCCTATTTCATCCGCCGTGAATCCGAGGCGATCAACGAGACGGTGGCTGACCTGATCGGTGAGGAAATCGCGGCGAGCGTCCTCGCCAGATGGGGGGATCCGACTGAGGCGGCGCCCCCTCCGGCGTCCGCGACTCCAGCGGTCACCACGGCCGGCGGCCAGGCGGGCCGGGACGCCGCCCTGCGCGCGCTGCGTCTCGAGGTGGACGCTCTGCTCGCCGCCGGAAAGGTCGAAGAGGCTGAAGCGCGGATGGAGCGGGTGCGCCTCGACTTCGTGGCGCAAGGCATGCCGGTACGGGTCCTCAACCAGGCCTTTTTCGCCTGGTACGGGACGTACGCGGCGCGGCCGGACTCCGTGGACCCGCTCGGCGGGCAATTGCGCGAGATCCGCGCGCGCTCGGGCGACCTGCCGGGCTTCGTGCGCGAGGTCCGAGGGGTCGCCTCGCGCGCTGACGTCGAGGCGCTGCTCGCCCGGATGCGCGCCGGCGGCTAGGGCCCGGCCGACGCGCGGATGATCAGCAGGCTCTCCGCGGTCGTGTCGCCAAACTGGCGGTCGCGGACGGTCACGCGCAGCCGGTACGTCCCGTCCTTCTCGGTCGAGGTGTCCCAGACCGCCAGCGTCCCGTTCGCCACCGGCGACAGGTGCGTGCCGATGATCTTCCATGTCGACGGGTTCAGGCCCGCGCCGATCTCCACGATCGCACCCATGAAGTTCGCCGAGGTCGCGACGCCGGTGATCGCGATCGAACCGGACACGACGCTCTGGTCGCGCGGCGAGGTGATCATGATGACCGGGGCCTGGTCGGACCCCGGCGCTGTGCGGTGGTTCGCCACGCGCACGGGGGTCTGGTACTGCCGCGTGCCGAGTTTCTTGTCCTCCAGGACCAGGCGCAGGGTGTAGGCGCCATCGGTCAGCAGCCGTGTGTCCCAGCTTGCGAGCGTGCCGTCCAGCGTCGATGCGGTCGACGTCTGGATCAGGGTCCACGTCACCGGGTTCACCCCGCGTCCGAAGTCCACGGTGTAGCGGATGAAGTCGTCCGAGTGCGCCCGGCCGCGGACCGCCACCTGCCCGGAGACCTCGGCATCCGCCTGGGGCGAAAGGAGGAAGACCTGGCCCGTCTGGCCGGGCGCACCCTCAACCGGCGCGAGCATCGAGGACACACCGTTGGCGGCGGCCCATTCCTGTACGCCTCCCCATCGGGCGACCTCCGCCGGCGGCAGGATCAGACGCACCTCATCACGGACGAAGGACGGCGGCGTGTCCACGCCGGCGCGCTGCCCCGTCCGCGAGTCGATCTTCAACGGCTGCCACCAGGTGTCGTAGAGGTCAGACCCGGACGAGAGCGCGGCGGCCGCGTACAGGCTCGTGTAGCGGTTGATCTGCGGGCACCACTCAGACGGCAGGCGCCCCGAAGGCCAGCAGACCTCGCGCGCCACCACGCCGTCCGGCCGCGGGAACTGCGTCTTCGGCTTTTTCAGGTACTCGAGCGCCTCGACCATGTACTCGCGCCAGGTGCGCAGCGAGACGGAGGTCGAGGTGATCCCCTCGATCGGCGCGTTGTCCGCGTTTCCGGCCCATGTGCCGGCGACGAGCTCGGGCGTGTAACCGATCGTCCACGTCTCGCCGATCAGGCCCGGCTTGTCCTCGAATGGGGCGGAGGTACCGGTCTTTGCGGCGGAGGGGTAGCCGTTCGGCAGGCTCAGCGCGTAGCACACGCCGTACGTGATGCACTGGTTCCGGCCGTCCGACAGGATGGAGGTGATCAGGTACGGGTACTCGGCCGCGACGATGCGACGTTCCTCCGGTTCCTTGAACTCGTACCTGACCTTCCCGTCGTAGTCCTTCACGCTGAGCAGCACCACCGGCTCCAGTTGCCGCTCGTCCTTCTGCAGCGGCCCGTCCACCATCAGCGCCTGGCCGCGCATCACGCCGTTATTCGCCAGCACGGTGTAGGCGAAGATCTGGTCGGTCAGGGAGACGTCCGAACCCCCCGTAGTCAGCGCCGGGCCGTAGCCTCCCGGGCTATTGAAGGTCGTGTAGCCGAACGCCTTCAAGTTGTGCAGCGTCTCGTTCACCCCGGCGAAGATGATCGTCTTGATCGCCGTGACGTTGAGCGAGTTCCCGAGCGCGGAGGCGGTGGTGATCGGGCCGACAAATCCGCCGCTGGGGTTCCGCGGGATGAACGCCTCGCCCGTGGCCGCGTCTGTCATCTGGAACGGCGTGTCCAGGATGACCGTGCCCGTCCCCCAGCCCTTTTGGAACGCCGTCAGGTAGGTGAACGGCTTCAGCGTCGATCCGGGCGAGTTGCCGGCGGCGGCGTTGTCGTTCCGGCCCTGGATGTCGTCACGGAAGTAGTCCCGGCTGCCCACGTAGGTCAGCACCTCGCCCGTGCGCGGGTTCATCGCGACGAACGCACCGTTGTGGACGCCCGCCGCTTCGCCTGCCTCGGTGATCGCCTTGTCGAGGATCTCCTCGGCGCGCTGCTGGAGGTGGGCGTCGAGCGTCGTCGTGATCTCAAGGCCCTCGGAGAACAGCGCCTTTTCGCCAAAGCGCTTCGTCACCTCCGTCGCGACGCGGCCGAGGACGAAGTGCGGGGCGAGGATGTCGAAGCGGTTCGCCTTGAAGACGACCGGCTCGTCGAACGCGGCGTCGGCCTCGGCCTCCGTGATCGCGCCGCTGCGGACCATCAGGCTGAGCACGTCGTGCTGGCGGTCCCTGGCGTAACTGTCCTTCTTCAGGCCACGCGTGGAGGCGTCGAAGTTCGCCGGAGAGAGTGGGTTGTAGACGCCGGGCGACTGGGGCACGCCAGCGAGTAGCGAGGCCTCGGAGAGCGTGAGTTCCTTCGCGGTCTTTCCGAAGTAGCCCTGCGCCGCAGCCTCGACGCCGACATAGATGCCGCCATACGAGATCGAGTTCAGGTACCACTCGAGGATCTGGTCCTTCGAGTACTTCTTCGTCAGTTCGAGCGCGATCACCATCTCGCGCAACTTGCGGTCCACCGTGCGGTCTGTCCGCTGCTCCCGGGGGATATAGACGTTCTTTGCCAGCTGTTGCGTGATCGACGATCCGCCGGAGCCCTGGAGGAAAGTCCCGCCCGTGAGGAAGGGGGCGAAGTTCTCCACCCCGGCGCGCACGATGCCGCGCGTGTTCACGCCGTTGTTCTCGTAGAACGTCGGGTCCTCCACCGACACCGTCGCCTTCACGAGGTCCGGCGCGATCTCGTCGAGCGGTACGGGGCGGCGCAGGCCGGAGAGGTTGTCCACGAACTCGTACAGCAGCACGCCGTTGCGGTCGTAGATGCGCGCCCCCCCTCGCGGGAGTTGCGCGATCAACTGCTCCGGCGGCACGACCCCGTGAGAGATGCTGTTGTACTGAGCGAAGGCGTAGATCGAGAGGCCCCCGGCGGCAAGCACCGCCGCGAGGACCAGCGAGAGAAGCACCCCGCCGGCGACGACGAGGGCGCGGGACCGCTGCTCGCCGCCCTCCGAGGGCACGCGCGCGCCACGACGCGCGAACCGGCGGCGCAGCACGGACTGGATGACCGGGTTCATCGCGCCGCCTCGCGTGCGCCGTCTTGCCGCAGCACGACGAGGTGCGAGAGGCCGAAACGCTTCAGGGCCGTGTCCTCCGTCCAATAACACACGGCGCGGACGAGCCGTCCCAGCCGGGCGTTGCGCGCCTCGACGTTGTCGAAGCCCGGATAGACATACGTCTGATCCACGATCCGGAGCGACGTCCCCGCGATCAGCCTCCGCCAGTCGCCTTGGCGGTACGCGCGCGCGTGGGGCACCAGTCGGTTGCGCAGCGCGTCCGGCAGCCAGTTCACAAACGGGATGTTGCCGAAGATATAGCGGCCGCGCCAGTAGATTCCGTGGGTTTCGAAGGGATAGAGGCGGTTTGGCGCATAGAGGATGCACGTGCCGCCCGGAGCCAGCACGCGGGCGACTTCGCGGAGCGTTTCCCGGTCGTCGGCCACGTGCTCGATCACCTCATTGAGGACGATGAGGTCCAGACAGCCGTCGCGGAAGGGGAGGGCCTCCCCGGCGGCCGCGAGAAACCCCTCCACGCCGTCGGTGGCGGCTGCTGCAGCCCGTGCCCGTGCTTCGACAAGGCGTGCGGTGGCGATGTCGCTGCCGAGCACCTTCGCGCCGCGACGGGCGAACGCCCGCACGTACTCGCCCAGGCCGCAGCCAAGGTCGAGGACGCGCTTGCCCGACAAGGGGACGTACCGCTCGATGAGTGCGAGGCGCCGCTCCTGGCCGGATCGCCAGACATAACTAGGGTTCCCCAGGCGTGCGGCCTCGGGTTCCTCGCTCCCAACGCGACGCGGGTCCGCGCGCGTGCCGGCGGGTTCAGTCATGCACGCGACCTCCGAAGGGTGGCGGGGCTGCGAGGCGTCGGGAGTGGCCTGATGTTAGGCGTGCTGGCCCGGTGCGGGGAGCGGCTTCTAGAATACGCATACACGACGCTTTGCCGCCTCACAGGATCTGGCTTTCGCCCGATCGGGCACGTACCGTCCGCCCACGGGGACGCCGGGGGAGGCTTGATGGCACTCACCGCTGAAGAAGTCCGGCACATCGCCACCCTTGCGCGGGTCGCCCTCTCCCCTGAGGAGGTCGAGCGGCTTCGGGTCCAACTCTCCGGGATCCTCGAGCACTTCCAGGTGCTGAACGACATCGACACCGAGGACGTTCCGCCCACCGCCCAGGCGCTGGACCTGCACTCCGTCCAGCGCGCGGACGAAGTCCAGCCCTCATTGCCACGCGTCGAGGCCCTCCGCAACGCACCGCGCACAGAGGACGGCTACATCCGCGTCCGCGCCGTGCTGGATTAGGAGAGCCATGTCCTCGATCGACCTCGACGTAACCGCCCACGAGCATGCCCGCCGTCTGCGTGCCGGGGCCTACACCGCCCGCGCGCTCGCCGAGGCGACCCTGGCGCGCGTCCGGGCGCAGGAACCGGCGCTGAATGCGTACATCACCCTCACGGACGAACTCGCGCTGCGCCAGGCGGACGCCGCCGACGTCCGCCTGAAGGCGGGCGACGCCGGGCCGCTCGTCGGTATCCCCGTAGGGGTGAAGGACCTGCTCTCCACGAAGGGCATCCAGACCACAGCGGCCTCCCACATGCTGAAGGGGTTCGTCCCGGTCATCGACTGCACCGTGGTCGAACGCCTGAACGCCGCCGGCGCGGTGACCGTCGGGAAGACCAACCTGGACGAGTTCGCGATGGGTTCCTCCACGGAGCACTCGTATTTCGGCCCCACGAAGAACCCCTGGGACCTGACCCGCGTGCCGGGCGGCTCCTCCGGCGGCTCGGCCGCCACCGTCGCCGCACGCGGCGTGCCTGTCTCACTGGGCACAGACACCGGCGGGTCGATCCGGCAGCCGGCAGCGCTCTGCGGCATCCTCGGGTTGAAGACGACCTACGGCCGCGTCTCTCGCTTTGGCGTGGTCGCATTCGCATCGTCGCTCGACCAGGTGGGGCCGTTCGGTCGGGACGCCGAAGACCTCGCACACCTGCTCGGGGTCATCGCGGGGCACGACGTCCACGACTCCACGACGGCCCCTGTGCCCGTGCCGGACTACACCGAGGGCTTCGCCAACGGGTTCGACAGTCTGCGGATTGGCGTCCCGGACGCGTTGCTCGAACAAGGCGTCGAGGCCGGTGTGCGCGAGGCGGTGGAGCAGGCGATCGCGACGTTCGCTGCGCAGGGGGCTCGCGTGACTCGTGGAATCTCGCTCCCGGCCGCGAAGGCCGCGTTGCCCGTCTATTACATCATCGCCCCCTCCGAGGCGTCCGCGAACCTCGCCCGCTACGACGGCGTGAAGTACGGCTTCTCCCACCCGGACGGCCGCAACGCGGAGGAGGCGATGGCGGAGAGCCGCGGGCGCGGCTTCGGCGCCGAGGTGAAACGCCGCATCATGCTGGGCACCTACGCACTGTCCGCCGGGTATTACGACGCGTACTACCTGAAGGCCCAAAAGGTGCGCACGCTGATTCAGCGCGAATACGCTGAGGCCTTCGTGGACGTCGACCTGATCCTGACGCCGACGAGCCCCGGGGTCGCGTTCCGAATCGGGGAGAAGATGGACGACCCGGTCGCCATGTATTTGAACGACCTCTACACCATCCCGGCGAACATTGCCGGCCTTCCGGGGATCTCGATCCCCTGCGGCTTTTCGGAGGGGCTGCCGGTCGGACTACAACTCGTCGGCCGGCACTTCGAGGAGTCGACCCTGCTGCAGGCCGCCCACGCCTACGGCACGGTCACGGACTGGCACTTGCGCCGCCCGCCGGTGCTGCCGGGGGCGTAGACTCCCGCGCCATGACGAACCCTCAATCCCCCTTCGGCCTGCCTCGACGCGACGAAGGCGGCGCCGGCCGCGGCGGTGACGACTTCGATGACGGGCCGGGCGGGCCCGAGGGCCCGGGCGGCGACCCGACGCGTGACCTCGGCGGTGGCGATCCGGACGAGGAGCTCACGCTCTCGATCAGAAGCGTGCGCGCGCGACCGGGCGAAGAACTTGGTGAGATCGACCTAGAGATCGAGACGACACGCGGGACGATCCGCGGTCATTTCACACCGGTCCAGGGAAAGACAGGCGCCGTCATTTTCGTCGGCGGCGCGGGTGGCGGCACGCGCGGACCCGCGAATGAGATGTATGTCACGCTGGCGGGCGAACTCGCGCTGGCCGGGGTCTCCACGATGCGACTCGTGTACCGGCACGCAGGCGAATTCGAAGAGTGCGTGATGGACGGCCTGGCCGCCTGCTCGTTCCTCAAAGGCATCGGCGCGGAACACGTCGTCATCGTCGGCCATTCTTTCGGCGGAGCAGTGGCGGTGAAGGTCGGCGAGCTCGCGCCCTTGATTAGCGCGGTTTGCGGGCTTTCCTCGCAGCGGTTCGGTACCTACGAGGTCGACCGGCTGGGGAAGCCGCTGCTGCTGATCCACGGCTCACGGGACGACGTGCTGGACCAGCAAGCCTCGCGTGATATCTACGAACGGGCGCATGACCCAAAGCGTCTGGTGATCCTCGAAGGCGACGGACACGGTCTCGCCGAACACGCCGCCGAGGTGCAGTCGCTGGTGACAGAGTTCGTCCTGGAGCACGCGCGCGGCGCTTGAGTGTCCGGATGTCCGAGGCCTCCCCACCGGCGATCACTCGCTAAGTTTTGGATACAAGTCAGTTCCCTTCGGGTGCTATGCTCCCCCCGGTTTGGCCCCCCGGCTCCCTTGCCCCACGGGCGAGGTACGCCTGCCGGAGGAGCGCTGACCAGTAGACCCGGAAGCCTGCGAGGAAGGGAAAGCCTGACTCGGAGGAGGGGGAGGGAACAGCAGCGATGACGACGGACACACCGGCCTACAGCCCCGGGTTGGAGGGCGTGCCGATCGCCGAATCCGCCCTCTCTCTAGTTGAAGGACAAGCCGGCCGACTCACCTATCGCGGCTACTCCATCGAAGAACTCACAGGCCCCGAGAACACATTCGAAGAGATCGTCGCACTCATCTACGACGGCGATCTCCCGAAGAAGGCGCGCATCGCGGAGATGAGGCGCCACCTCGAGGCCGAGCGCAGGTTGACTCCCGCCCAGATCGAATTCGCACGCAGCGCCGCGAAGCTCAGCCACCCGATGTTCGCGCTGCAGGCGGCGGTGGCGATCCTCGGCCCCATGGACAACGACTTCGAGCGCAAGGTCGCGACCGTGACCGAGCGCGGCCTGTCCCTGACGGCCAAGGTCGGGCACCTCGCGGGCGTGATCGCGCAGGCGGTGGCGGGCAAGCCGTACGACGGCCCTCGGCCGGGCGAGTCCCACGCGCACATGATGCTGCGCATGCTCACCGGCAAGGAACCAAGCGACCAGCACGTGCGCGTGATGGACGCGCTGCTGATCCTGCAGGCGGACCACTCCGCCGGGAACGCCTCCACGTTCACGTCGCGTGTCGTGACCTCGACGAAGGCGGAGCCGGAGGCCGTGGTGTCCTCCTCGATCGGCGCGCTGTCGGGGCCGGCGCACGGCGGTGCGAACGAGCACTCCTTGCGCCTCTTCATGGAGATCGGCGACCCGGGCGGCGCCGAGCCGAAGATCCAGCGGCTGCTCGAGGACAAGTACAAGATCCCCGGCTTCGGCCACCGCGTGTACCACGTGAAGGACCCGCGCTCGAAGGTGATCCAGACGCTGGCCGCCGAGGTAATCCGGCCTGGCACGCCGGAGGGCGACCACTACCAGATCGCGCTCATGGTCGAGAAGATCGCCACCGCGCGCCTGGGCGACCGCGGCCTGTTCCCGAACGTCGACCTCTTCTCCGGCTGCGTGTTCGAGGCCATCGGCATCCCGATCGACTTCTTCACGCCGGTCTTTGCCGCCTCGCGCACGGCCGGCTGGACCGCCAACATCCGCGAGCAGTGGGACTCGGGGAACCGGATCTTCCGTCCGACCCAGATCTACACCGGCTCGCCGGTGCGGCCGTACGTACCCATCGACAAGCGGTAAGCACCGCCCGTTCAGGCTCATGCGTCGAGGCCGCCCGAGAGGGCGGCCTCATGTGTGGGATCGAGTCGGTCCCCTACCCGAGGTAGTTAATGCGCATCGCGTCGCGGACCTCGGCCATCGTGGCCTGGGCGACCGTGCGTGCGTGCGAAGTGCCCGCATGCAAGGCCTCCCGGACGAGATCGGGACGGGCCTCGTAGTACGAACGCCGCTCGCGGATCGGGTCGAGGAACGCATTGAGCGCCGCGGCGAGCTTCGTCTTCACCTCGACGTCACCGACCTTGCCAAGGACGTATCGCTCCTTGAGATCGTTGACCTCGTCCTCGTTCGGGTTGAAGGCGTCGTGGTACATGAAAACGGGGTTGCCCTCGACGTGGCCGGGGTCCGTTGCCCGGAGGCGTGTCGGGTCGGTGTACATGCCCCGCACCTTCAGCAACACGGTCTCCTTGTCGTCGCCGAGGAAGATCGCGTTGTTCTTCGACTTGCTCATCTTCGCGTCACCGTCGGTGCCGACGAGGCGGGCGATACGGCCGACGAGCGGCTCCGGCTCAGGGAACACCTGGCGCTCGAACATTCGGTTGAAGCGGCGCGCCACCTCCCGCGTGAGCTCGATGTGTGGCAACTGGTCCTCGCCGACGGGCACGAGGTGTGCCTTCGGCATCAGGATGTTCGCCACCTGCATCATCGGGTAGTTGAAGAACGCGACCGGCACCGAATGGCGCAACTCCAGGTCGGCCATCTCCGCCTTCAGCGTCGGGTTGCGCTCGAGCATCCCCAGCGGCACCCACCACGAGAGCCACTGCGTGAGTTCGGCATGCTCTGGGACGCCGCTCTCGATTAGGAAGTGGCTCCCCTCGGGGTCGAGGCCGACCGCCAGCCAGTCGAGGGCGACTTCGAAGATGGAATCGCGCACGCGCTGGAAGTCGTCGGCGTAGTCGGAGACCTGGTAGTCGGCAATCAGGAAGAAACACTCGTACTCGCGCTGGAGGCGGATCCAGTTCTCCAGCGCGCCCACGTAGTGGCCCAGGTGGAGGGCGCCGGTAGGGCGCACCCCGGTGAGGATGCGCTTGCGGGGGTCTGGGGTGGCGGCCATGTGCGCCCTTCCGCAATTCTCAGGCGGGACCGTTTACCGATCTTCAACGCGTCGAGGGCGTCACGGGGCGTTCCTGCGCCCGCGGGCGGCGAGTGCCGATGATACATTCGGATTGGCGGAGAGGGCAGGCGGCCCTCGACCGTTCGGGCCCGGGAGGATCGCATGCGCCTTCAGAGAGCCCTCAACGCGGCACTCCTTGCGGCTGCGCTGTTCGGCACCACGGCAAGCGTCGCCTTCGGCGAAGAGGGCGACTGCAACGGCAAGAAGAAGCGGGGCTGCGAGGTGCCCGAGGTGCCGTACACCGCCCTTCTGCCCGCCGTCACCATGGCCGGCGCGGCCGGGTTCTACCTCGTCCAGCGCCGTCGCTATGCGGCACGCGCCGAGGCGGCCGTTGAGGGCGCTCACGACCGTTAACCGCTGGCCTTCGGGCTACGCTCTGCAGCGATGACCACCGTCGCCGCCGTCCGTCCGCACCCGCTCGCCGCGCTGCGACGCCAATGGCGGTTGTCTGCCCTCGTCCTGGCGGGGGTCGTGCCCTTCGCGCCCAGCCTGCTGGCGATGCGGCAGTTCCTGCTGGCCGACAACGCGTTGGGGTTTGTGCCGGCCGTCCCGCTCGTCAGCGCCTTCATCTTCTGGCAGCGCGGCCATATGGCCTCGCCACCGGCGAAGCGCGACCTGCTGCTTGACGCGTTCTTCGCGGCGCCGCTCGCGGTCGCGGCCGTGTTCATCCTCTACGTCGTGCCGTCCCAGCTCTCCTGGTACTACTGGCTGAACCGTGTCGACCTGCTCGCGTTCCCGATCTGGATGCTCGCCTGCGCGGTCCTCTTCCTCGGTTACCAGCAGGTGCTCCGCACCTGGCCTGCCTGGCTCTTCCTCTTCCTGGTCTGGCCGTACCCGATGGTGAGACTGCAAGTCAGCGCCACCCAGCCCCTCGTCGACGCGACGACGTGGCTTGCCGCGCGGCTGTCGGCCTTCCTCGCCCTGCCGTACGACGTCTCCGGCACTGCCTTCACGAGGTCTGACCTGCCCGTCGAGGAGCAGGTCACGCTCGTCGTAGGTCAGCTGTGCTCCGGCGCCTCCACGATGGGAGGCCTGCTGCTCGGCGGGACCGCGATCATGCTGCTGTCGCGCGGGCGAGTGATGTCGCGCATCCGCTGGGTTGCCCTCGCCGTGGCGCTGGGGTTTCTGGCGAACGGCTTCCGGGTCGTGGCACTGCTCCTCGCGGCCACGCAGGACGTCGATTTCGCGGTGAACGTCCTGCACCCCGTGCTCGGAATCGTGCTGTTCCTGCTCACCCTTGGCGTAATGCTGCTCCTGCTGAAGCCGTTCGGGCTGCGCTTCGCGCCGGAGGCCGCGGGACGCCACCTCGCCTGGGCGCCGACCGAGGGCGGCGGGCGGACGCTGCGCGCGCTCTGGGTCGCCGCGCCGTTGATAGCGCTTGCGATTGGCGTTGGGGTGGCTGGCGCGCAGCAGTACGACTTCATCGGCCTCGGCGCCGGGGCGCCTGAGGTCGCTGTCGACTCGGAGAAGCGCATCATCCCCGCCGTCGAGGGCTGGGACCTCGGTCACGTGACCGAGATCGGATGGACCGACCTCTTCGGCAAGCAGTCGCGCGGCGACGTCTTCACTTACACGAAGGCCGGCGTCGGCGAGGCGCCGGGCCAACCGTTCGTCCTCGCCCAGACGATCATCGCCGAGAGCAAGTCGAGCCTCGACCGTTACACCCTCGAACAGTGCATCGACTTCCACCGCCGCAAACTCGAGGGCCGCCAGGCCGTCCCGCTCGGCCACGGCGTGACCGGCGTCATCCTGCACGAGGTCTACGACGGCGTCCCGTCCAGCACGCTCTACTTCGTCTTCCCCGTCTCCGTGCAGGGCGAACTCCGCCACGCCCGCATCGCCCTCTTCGGAGACGTCGAGGCGCCGACATGGGTGACGGCGGAGCCGCCGAGCGGCGGCGCGGGGAGCGCGCTCTCGAACCGGGTGGGGTTGGTGCTCGACAACGCCCTCGACGGCCTGCCCGGCAACACGTCAGAGCGCGCCCAGGTCGACCGCGGCCTCGTCGACCTCGGCACGCAGATCGTGGAGACGATGGTGACGACGGGCGGCCCGGCGAAGGCTGTCGAAGCGTCCTAGCCGCTGCCGCTACATCTGCTCCGGTGCCGAGATGCCCATCAGCCCCAGCGTTCGGGCCAGGACCGTCTGCGTCGCCTCGAGGAGGCGGAGGCGCGCCTTCGTGAGGGCGGGCTGGTCGGCCTGGATCACGCGACACTGCGTGTAGAACGGGTGGAACGCCCCCGCCAGTTCCTGCGCGTAGTGCGTGAGGTGGTGCGGGGCGAGTTCGAGCACCACCTTCTCGATCACCTCGGGCAGCAGCAGCAGCTTCCGCAGCAGCGTCTGCTCCGCCTCGTGCGTGAGGAGCGAGGTGTCCGCGCCTTCCGAGGTGTGACCCTCGGCCGCGGCCTTCGCGATTACGGAGGCGATGCGGGCGTGGGCGTACTGCACGTAGTAGACGGGGTTCTCGTCACTCTGCTTCTTGGCGAGGTCGAGGTCGAAGTCCATCGTCTGGTTTGCGCCCGTGAGCAGGAAAAAGAAGCGCGTGGCGTCGCACCCGACTTCCTCGACGACGTCCTTGAGGGTGACGATCTCGCCCGCCCGCTTCGAGAGCGGGACGATGTGCTCGCCGCGGCGCAGCGTCACCAACTGGTAGAGCAGGACGTCGAGGGCGGCCGGGTCGGCGCCGACGGCCTGCACGCCCGCCTTCACGCGGCTCACGTGTCCCTGGTGGTCCGCGCCCCAGATGTCGACCACGCGGTCGAACTTGCGGGTCACGAACTTGTCGTAGTGGTAGGCGATGTCGGTCGCGTAGTAGGTCGGCGCGCCGTCCGAGCGGATCAGCACGTTGTCCTTGCTCTCGCCGAGGTCAGACGAGGTGAACCATGTCGCGCCGTCGCGCTCCACGACCTGGCCCTGGTTCTTCAGGATCGCCATCACCGTGTCGTACGGGCCGCCGTGCGCCATCAGCGAGCGTTCGGAATACCACTCGTCGTACTCGACGCCCATCAGCGCGAGGTCGGCGCGGATGCCCTCCACCATGATGTCGATGCCGAGGCGGCCGAAGGCGGGGTCCGCCTCCTCGCCGGGGTGGCGGAGGTACTGGTCGCCGAAGCGGTCTTTAATCGTCTGTGCCACGTCGACCATGTACTGGCCGGGGTAGCCGTTTTCCGGGACGGAGGCCTCGCGGCCGTGCAACTGCTCGTAGCGCGCATACAGCGTGCGGCCGAAGATGCCGACCTGCGTGCCGGCATCGTTGATGTAGTACTCCTGCTGCACCTTGTAGCCCGCCGCCGTCATGACGTTCGCGAGCGTCGAGCCGATCGCCGCCCCACGTCCGTTGCCGACATGGATCGGACCGGTCGGGTTCGCGCTCACGTACTCGATCTGCGCCGAGCGCCCCCCGCCGAGGTCGAGATCGGGGTAGGCCTCGCCCGCGCGGGCGATCGCGTCGGCCTGCGCGGCGGCCCACGAGGGCGCGAGGTAGAAGTTCACGAAGCCCGGCGGCGCGACCGTCACCTTTTCGATGGCGGGGTGGGCGGGGACGTGCGCGCGCAGTGCCTCCGCAACCTCGATCGCCTTCATCCGCGCGAGGCCCTGGATGCGCAGCGCGACATTGCTCGAAAAGTCGCCGTGCTCCGGCCGCGCGGGGTGCTCTGCCGTGATGGCGGGAGCAGCGAACTCGGGCAGCGCGCCCGCCGCCTGCGCCGTCGCGAGGGCCTTCTCGACGAGCGCCACGACCTCGTCACGGATCACGCAGGCGACCTTCCTTGAACCAGAAGCGGCCCGCCGAGAGCGGGCCGCAACCGTGCGCACCTCGAACGATTTGAGTGTAGCGCGAGGCTCCGGAGGCGGCGATCTGCCCACCTCTGCGGCTCATTCGAGGCGCTCCTCGAGCCTGCCATGCTTTCGCGAGGCATGGCCGCCGACGGGTGACTGCTTCGCGACGCTTCGCTGGGTAGCGTCGAGGGGCAGTCTGTCCCGACCGCGGGACGAGAGGAGCGCACACGATGGCTCATACCCATGTCGATACGGGCGGCAGCAACGCGGCCATGACCGCGCTCGTTGCCGTGCTCGTCGCGGTGGTTGCGATTCTATTGATCGCGATCCTCGCATTCGGCGCGTTCGGCATACGAGGCAACAACGGTGGCGGGCAGACCGTCCCGAACCCTGGTGGCGGTGGTGACGGACGCGGTGGCGACGGTGGCGGCGGCGGTAACAGCGGCCCTTCCGCGCCGATGAACTGGCACGCCGCGTACGACCTCCTCACGTTCGTCTAAGCGACGGACGTCCCAGAAGGGGCGAGGGCCGCCAGGCGCTTGCCCCTTCCTGTGCGCCCGGTCAGAAATCGAGGCCTGCGATTCAGCCCGGGATGCCCCGATTTGGAGGGCCGCCGTCACGCTTTCGTGAGGTGTTGTCGACGAAGGCGACTGGTTAGCGAGGACGTCCTCGATACGGTGAAGGGTGCCCCGTCGAGGGGCAGCGAGGAGGTCCGTGATGGCTTACATAGGGACGCACAGTGGAGATCGGAAGAGC
>SCTU01000120.1 GCA_004297315.1 Dehalococcoidia bacterium
CGAGGGCTCAGCGAGACGACCCGCGTGACCCCGCTGATGCCGTGTGCCGCGGCGGCCTCCCTCATCGCGCCCGCCACGGACTCAGCGTGGTCGGTCACGAACGCCGCGAGCGTGGAACCGCCGCCCGAGAGGTATGCGCCGTGCGCGCCGGCCTTTCGTGCCGCTTCGAGGGCCGGAAGCATCGCAGGAAACAGCGTCGCCCGCGCCGGCTGGTGGAGGATGTCTTGCGTCGCCGTGCCGAGGAGGTCGTACCGCTGCTGCGTGATTGCCGCGACCACGAGCGCGGCCCGCGCGATGTTGTGTACCGCCTGGCCCCGGGTGAGGGACACGGGCAGCCGCTCGCGCGACTCGTGCGTCGGCATGTCGAAGTCCGGGACGAAGAGCGCCAGCCGGAGGTCCGGAGGCGGCTCGATCCGGCACCAGACGGGTGCGCCTTCGTCGTCAGCGACCACGCAGAGGCCGCCGAAGAGCGTCGGGATGATGTTGTCCGCGTGCCCCTCGAGGCGGACGGCGAGGGGGACGAGTTCTTCGAGCGCCACGCCGTGCTTGAGGAGCGCGTTTCCCGCGACGAGACCGCCAGCGAACGCGGCGGCGGACATCCCGAGCCCGCGCCCGATGGGCATGTCGCCCTCGTAAGAGGCAGCGAGCGGAGGAGCCGGCTCCCCCGCCTGCTCGAAGAGGGCGGCGGCGGCCATCAGCGCCAGCCGCTCCATCGAGTTCGCCGGGGCCGCCTTGGCGGCGACCTGGGACAGCGTGATCTCGCCCGCCCAGTCCAGCGCGACGCCGAGGGCGTCGAAGCCGGGACCGAGGTTGGCGGAGGTCGCAGGGACGCGGACAGTCACGGAGCGCGCCATTCGGCCAGTCTAGGAGCGGGCCGATCGCCGGGCAATCTGTAATGCGTCCCGCCGCCGCCGGAGCCTTTCCCTGAAAGGACGCGGTATTACACTGAGTCAGCCGTTGTTTTCGCGCGCCCGAGGCGCGTCGCTGATGCGGCGTCTCAACCAGCATCCCGTCAGCGAGGGGCGGACGGGCTTCGACCGGGGGTGTTCCATGGAGGAGATCGTCATCCTCAGCGGCGCGCGCACAGCCATCGGCTCAATGGGCGGCACGCTCAGCGAGACGCCGGCGTCGGACCTCGCTGCGCACGTGATCCGCGAGGCGGTGAAGCGCGCGAGCCTGAAGCCCGAGCAGATCGACCAGGTCATCCTCGGCTGCGTCGGCCAGGTCGCGGAGGATGGCTACATCTCCCGCCACGCCTCGATCAAGGCGGGCATGCCGGTCGGTACGCCGGCGTACACAGTCAACCGCATCTGCGGCTCCGGCCTCGAGGCGATCCACAACGCGGCCCGCTGGCTGCAGACCGGTGACGCCGAGATCGTCGTGGCCGGCGGCGCCGAGAACATGAGCCTGATGCCGTACTACGTCCGCAAGGGACGCTTCGGATACCGCTACGGCGACGGCGTCCTCGAAGACGGCACCCAGGACCTCGTGACCGACCCCTTCGACGACGTGCCGATGGGCATCACCGCGGAGAACCTCGCCTCCCAGTTCGAGGTCTCCCGTTCGGTTCAGGACGAGTACGCGGTCCGCTCGCAGGAGCGCGCCTTGAAGGCGATCGAGGCCGGCATCTTCGACGAGCAGATCGCGCCGATCCAGGTGAAGAAGGGCCGCGAGACGGTCACCTTCGCGAAGGACGAGTTCCCCCGCGCGACCTCGATGGAAGTGCTTGGCAAGCTGCGGCCCGCGTTCAAGCCAGACGGCTCCGTGACGGCCGGCAACGCGTCCGGCATCAATGACGGCGCCGCCGCGGTCGTGGTGACCACGGCTCGCAAGGCCGCCGAGCTCGGCATCAAGCCGCGCATGCGCCTGGTCGCCCGCGCCGAGGCCGGCGTGGACTGGAAGATCATGGGCTCCGGCCCGATCCCCGCGATCCAGAACGTCATGAAGAAGGCGAACCTTTCGATCGACGACATGGACGTCATCGAACTGAACGAGGCGTTCGCGGCGGTGGCCGCAGCCTGCTCGGTCGCCCTCAACCTGCCCGCCGACAAGACGAACCCGAACGGCGGCGCGGTCGCCCTCGGCCACCCGGTCGGCGCGACGGGCGCGATCCTCGCGATCAAGGTCATGTACGAACTGGAGCGCACCGGCGGCCGCTACGGCCTCGTCTCGCTCTGCATCGGCGGCGGCCAGGGCATCGCCGCCATCTTCGAGCGCATCCCGTAGCGCTCGCCCTTCTCCGCTGAGAGCAACAGGCCCCGCTTGCGCGGGGCCTCTTCGTTGGCTTAGACGATGCCTACAACAGCCCCTGCAACCGTTCCCAGATGGCGTGCGTGATCTGCATCGCGGGCTTCGTGCCGTCGAGGACGAGCCAGCGCGAGGGCTCGGCGGCGGCGAGTTCGAGGAAGCCCTGGCGCACGCGGCGGTGGAAGGCGAGCGTCTCGCGTTCGAGGTAGTCCGTCTCGGTGGGAACCCGGCGCGCGGCGTCGGCAGGATCGAGGTCGAGGAGGACGGTGAGGTCGGGGGTGAGGCCGCCGGTCGCGACAGCGGTCGCGGAGGCCACGAGCGTGGCGTCGAGGCCGCGGCCGTATTGCTGGTAGGCCACCGTCGAGTCCGCGAAGCGGTCGCAGATCACGACCGCGCCGCGGTCGAGGGCGGGACGGATCACCTCGCGGACGAGTTGAGCGCGGGCGGCGTTGAATGTCAGCAGTTCCGCCTCGGGCGACGGGGGCGGCTCGTCCGGCGCCGTCGCGAACAGCGCGGCGCGCAGGCGCTCGCCGAGGGCGGTGCCACCGGGCTCGCGGCAGGCGGTCGCCTCGCGGCCGGCCTCCCGTAGCAGACGGCAGAGCGCCTCGTGCTGCGTGGACTTTCCCGCGTGCTCGCCGCCCTCGAGCGTGACGAAGACGCCTCGATGCCGCCCGGAAGTCATCGCGCGCGTCGCCGCTCGTCGTCCCAGGGGAGCCCGCGGTTGGGGTTCGCCGTCTCCTGCAGGATCGTGACGTAGCGGAACGGTTCGCGCCCGTTCGAGGCGGAGACGAGCGCGTGCCGCGCGGCCAGTTCGTGCTGCAGCCGGCGGATGTAGGCGTTCTGCGGCGCGAGGTCGACCTTCGCGTCGCCGTGGTGGGTGACGCGGCGCACGGCCTCCTCTGCCTCGCGCAGCGCGGCTGTCGTAGGGTCATCCGTCTGGCCGTCGCGCATCGCGAGGAGTTGGCGTTCCATCTGCTCGCTCGTGTTGTTGCGCAGCACATAGATCGGGATGCCGCGCTCCTCCGCCTGCTTCAGCGGCCCGCTCCGCCGCCGGTAGTACGGGCGCAGCGTGAGCACGGCGTCGGCCTCCCGTACGGAGTCGACGATCCGCGCGGCGGAGCGCGTCTCCATGATCGCCCGCTCGAGGTGCGTGCGGCTGATGCCGAAGGGCAGCACGCGCTTCTCCGGGCCACCGGGTGCGGCGGGCAGCGTGCGCCGCCGCTCGACCTGCGGGCGCGCCTCCAGCGGCTCCTGCGGCGTCGTCCGCAGCGGGACACGCTCGACGGTCTCGATCTGGCCGCGGTCGCCGATGACGCGGACTTCCGCCTCCACCTCGTAGCCGCGCAGCAGCGAGTCAACGGTCGCCGCGACATCGTCGTGGATCGCAAGGCGGTCGAACGACTGGATTTCGATCAGCACGTCGAAGGTCGGCGGTGCGCGCCGTTCGAGCACCGTCTTCTGGGTGCCGCGGCGGCGCGCCTCCTCGTCGGAGAGCGTGACGGACTCGATGCCGCCGATGAGGTCCGAGAGAGTGGGATTCTGCATCAGGTTGGAGAGCGTCGTCCCGTGTGCGGTGCCGATCAGTTGGACACCGCGTTCCGCGATCGTGCGGGCGGCCTCAGCCTCCTCGGCCGTGCCGATCTCGTCGATCACTACCACCTCTGGGGTGTGGTTCTCCACCGCCTCGATCATCACCTCGTGCTGGCGGTGCGGGCTCGGCACCTGCATCCGGCGCGCGCGGCCGATGCCGCGGTGCGGGATGTCGCCGTCTCCGCCGATCTCGTTCGAGGTGTCCACGATCACG
>SCTU01000121.1 GCA_004297315.1 Dehalococcoidia bacterium
GACCAGCAGTACATCTTCAACCTGCGGACGAAGGGTATGGCCGTCGGCCCGCTCACCATCTCGGTGGCGTTCGACGACGGCACGACCCAGTCGATCGGAGTCACGCTGAAGTAGTCCCAACGCGGACGCCGAACAGAGGGGCGGGCAGCGGTGCCCGCCCCTCTCTTTGTTTGTGCGACCGAGTGGATCCGAGAGTGTACGAAGGTGGAGCGAGTCAGCGCGCCAGACAACAGATGCTTAGGAGACTCGCTTCGCCACCACCACGTCGCGGTCGAGGTACTCGCCGAAGCCGCTGTTGTCGTACACGATACGGCCGCCACACGTGAGCAGCGTGAGCCACTCCTCGTTCGCGGGACGGTTGCTCGGCCAGAGGATCTCTGCCATCGGCATCGAACTGACCTCGTAGCGGGTGTTGGCCAGGACGCGGTAGTTGAGTCGCTTCCCGTCGGCCATGATGACGGAGACTTCGTCTCCCGCCTTCGCCTGGTTGAGCTGGTAGAACGGCCCCTGGAGGTGGTTCCAAGTCTCGTGCGCCGAGAAGATCGCGTTGCCGCCTGAGCCGGGCCGGTCGTAGTCCACGTAGAAGCCGACGGCGTAACTGCCGTCGCGCGGCGACTCCATCTCGTTGTCGATGATCCGGTCCACCTCGACGTAGTGGTCGAGGCCGAGGTGTGGCGCCACCACGCGCGCGATGCCGACCCCGTTCGCGGGCGGTGCCGATTCGCGCGGAGGTGGCGGCGGGAAGTAGGCCTTCCCCGCAGCCGCCGCCCGTTCCGGTGTCGCAAACGCGGGAGTGGGCGTCGGGTTCGGCGTCTCAGTGGGCGTCGGCGAAGGCGTGGCCGTTACCAGTGCCGCCTCCACGATCGGCGAAGCGGACGGCGATGGGGTCGGCGAAGGCACGGCAGACGCAGACGGCTTGTCGCCGGAACAGGCGGCCACCGACAGCGTGAGGACGGCACTCGCGAGGGCGGCAGCGCGACGCCTCCGCACGATCCCCTGCACCGACGCGAGGTGGGTGTTCATCTGGAGCCCTCTGCACGAAACCGCCGCCGAGGGGAGTGTACGACGAGGCTTCGGTTGCCTCATCTGCGCGCTGCTGGCCACTCAAACTCACAGAAACATCACGAGAAGGAGGTGCGCCATTGCCGCAATCTTGCGCCTCAATGCCGGGAGCGTGTGCAGGCACAAATCCTTTCGGCAACGTGGGACACTCGCACGATGAGTACAACGCTCGCGCCCGGCAGTCGCACCGCTCGCACGATCTTCGCCCCCATCGCGCCCAACTACGACCGCTGGTCGGCGTGGCTGAGCATGGGCCAGGACCCACGATGGCGCGCCGAGATGGTCGCGCACCTTGATGCCCCGCCGGCCGCGCGCGTGCTCGATGTCGCGGCCGGCACAGGCATGATCACGAGGCTGCTCGAAAAGCATGCGTTCGAGGTCATCTCGCTCGACCTGAGCAGCGAGATGCTCGGTGTCGCGCGCAGCCGCGGAGCGACGGCGGTGCTGGCGACCGCCGAGCAACTTCCGCTGAAGAGCGCAGCGTTCGACGCGCTGACCTTCGGCTATCTCCTTCGCTATGTCGCCGATCCCCTCGACACGATGCGAGAGCTCACGCGCGTGCTACGGCCCGGCGGCACCATCGGCATGGTCGAGTTTGGCCGGCCGCGCGGGATCTGGCGTCCGCTCTGGTGGCTCTACACGCGGCTCGTGCTCCCCGGTGCAGCGGTCGTCGCCGGCCGCGGCTGGTGGAAGGTCGGCCGGTTCCTCGGTCCGAGCATCGATGGCTTCGTCGACCGCTACCCGGACGCCGATCTCATCCGGCTCTGGGAGGCCGCCGGCCTCGTCGATGTGCGCCTCGCGCGGCCGTCGCTCGGCGGCGGTCTCCTGATGTGGGGGCGCAGGCCATGACCGCCCGGGCGGGACGCCTCGTCACGGCGCGGCCGGCGTTCTACGCACGCACGGGCGACCTGCGAGGTGACCTCGTCGCCTTGCTGCACCCGCCATACACCGCCTGGCACCTCTCATACGTCGTGTACGGCGCGGCCCTTGCGCCCCGACTCGACTGGCTGGCACTCACGGGCACGCTGCTGGCGTTCTTCTTCGGCACGGGCATCGCCGCCCACGCGTTCGATGAATGGCACGGGCGCCCGCTGGGCACGCATCTGTCAGACAGCGCTCTGCTATCCCTCGCCGGGTTCGGGATCGCCGCCAGCGCAGCCGTCGCATGGGCGGGCGCCTCGGTGCTCTCGCCGTGGGTACTGGCGTGGGCTGCGGCGGGCACGCTGTTGATGGTCGGCTACACCCTCGAATGGCACCCCGCGCTGCACTCCGACATGGGCTTCGCCCTCACCTGGGGTGGCTTCCCCGTGCTCGTCGGCTACTGGGCGCAGACCGGCGGCATCGAGGTCGCCGCGGTCCTCATGGCGGGCGCGGCGACGCTGCTCAGTCTCGCGCAGCGCGCGCTCAGCACGCCCGCCCGCGCCGTGCGCCGCAAAACCGCAGACGCCACCACCCACTTCGAGGGCTCGACCGGCCTCGCCGACTGGGGGCGCGAGCAGTTGCTCGACACGTGGGAGCAGCCGCTCAAGTTGCTAGCGGCCGCGGTCGTCACGCTCGCCGCCGGCCTGCTCGCGATGCGGCTCTAGCGGGACACTCGAGGCCCTCCCCACTTGGGACAAGTAGCCGAATGAGAAGCCCGATCGCGACGCCTACACTTCAACAATGACCCCGACGAGCTTGGTCATTCTCTGGGTCGTTGTCGGCATTGCTCTTACGGCTCACGGGGTTTGGTACTGGTTCCACCCGGGTCACTACGGCACGATCTGGCGATGGACGACTCTGCCGTTCTTTCGTCCAGTAGATCCATACCGCCCGGACCGGATCCATCTCGGAGGTCGTCGGATTGCCGCTGCTGCCGAAGTCCTAGTCGGGCTGCCTCTCGCGACGATTGCGGCGGCGGCGCTCCTCCTCGGCTGGTAGCCTCGCCACCGGGGATTATTGCAGCCAGAACGGATCGTGCAGCTGCAAATGCTCCCTAACAACCGGCCCAAGGTTCGGGATTACCAGCGCCTTGAATTCTGGAGT
>SCTU01000122.1 GCA_004297315.1 Dehalococcoidia bacterium
GGAAGGGCATCGTCCACCACGGCGCGGGCCGCCTCGATCGTGGCGTCGTCGAGGCCGGCGGCACGTAACGCGGCCGCGTCGGCCTCGAGCGGTTCGGCAAGAAACCGAGCACCCGAGCGCGCATAGAAGTAGAGGCCGCGACCGCGCCGCCGGAACGGCGGGTAGGCCGCCAGGTGCTGCAGTTCCTCCCACGCCACATCGACGTACGCCGGCCAGACCGCCACCGCGCAGTACAGGTCGGGCGCGGTGTCCAGATTCAGGGCGGCCGCGATCTCCGGCAGCCGGCCGGCGTCCGACGGGGCGAGGCGTAAGCGCAGGGCGAGGTGCGCCCGCTCGCGCTGGGTCACCTCGCGCGGCTCGACCTTGCCGTAGCCGCCGACCCGCTCGCGCCCGAACGCCTCCGCCAGCGCGGCGAGCAACAGCAGCAGTTGCGGCTGCCCGTAGTGGAAGACGTCGACGACCTCGAGGAGCGCCGCGATGTCGTCCGCGGCGAGGCCTGCCTCGTACAGGGCGGCGCGCGTCATCACCGGCTCGTACACGGCCTCGACCTCGGTGAGCGCCATGTCCGCGAGGTACAGCGCAGAGCCGCGGAAGCCGAGCGTGTCCACCGAGGAGGCGACGCGCGGCCAGACCGCCTCCAGATAGCCGGGCGCGGCGTCCGCGAGCCGCGCGATCGGTGAGGGCACGATCGGCGAGCGCAGTGCGAGGCGCACCTCCTCGGCAGCGCCCGCGAGGCGCGCACTCATCGACGTCCTCGCATGGTGCGGAGCAGCCGGGCGAGCAGGCTCGGCCGCCGCATGCGCTCGCGGATCAGGCGCGTGGCCTCGGCGGTGCCGAGGACGAGCGGCGCGCGCCAGTCTCGCAGGCTCGGGGGACGGTCCTGCCCCTTCGGCGCGCGTGGCGGCGCGACGAAGCGCTCGAACGGCTGCCACACTCCGCCCTCGCGCGTCCACGCCTCGAGCCCCGCGGCGCGCACGAGGGCCACACCGGCCGCGACGTCCCAGATTTTCAGCCCCCAGAACGGCGCCGACGTAAAGATCCCCGCCGCGACGTAGGCGCACTCCAGCGCGGCGCTGCCCGTCACACGGTGGTCCCAGTGAGGCGTCCCGGCGGACGACCCACCCGGCACCGCCGCCAGCTTCCGCTTCACCACCGTCTCGCGCGGGGCCACCGCGACGCCGTCGAGGGCGAGCGTGCCGCCGACGTGGGCGTGGTAGACGCCCGCGCAGAGGTTGGGCGTGCTCGCGCACCAGATCGCACCGGCCACCGGACGCCCGTGGTGCAAGACGCCGATCGAGACGGCGAACAGCGGGAAGCCGTTGACGAAGTTCGCCGTGCCGTCGACCGGGTCGACGACCCACACCCACTCCTCGGCGGCGGCCGGGTGCGTCTCCACCTCCTCGCCGATGATCGCGTGGCCAGGGAACTCGGCACCTACACGCTCGCGGATGATGGCCTCGATGGCATGGTCGACCTCGGACACCGGGTCGCCCGAGTCCTCTTTGCCCTTGCGGTTGGCCTTGTACGACACGTCGACGGTGCGCCGGAGCGCGGCCTGCGTCTCCACCCCGGCCGCGCGCGCGAGTTCGACCGCGAGGGCCTCGACGGAGGCAAGCACCGTCTCCGAGGGAAGCGGCGGCAGCGCGGCGGTCGAGGGCGCGCCGGGAGACATCGGCTACACCAGGCGTCCGAAATCAGTGCCGACCGTGAGGAGCCGCCCGCCGCGCTGACGCACGAGATTCGCGCGCTTCGTGAACGCGGCGACCACCTCGGCGGGCGCACCCACGACCGAGGGGTGCTGGAGGAAGTGCCATTCCGCGGGCGAGCGGAAGGCGAACCACGTCGTGAGTTCGTCGGAGGGGCCCATCAGGTCGTGTCCGAGCGCGATGGCGCGCCCGCCGTGCGCCTCGAACCACGGCCAGATCACCTCGGAGGAGAGGCGGCGGAATTCCGCCCGGTCCGCCGGCAAAACGGCGATCGTCCGCTCCGAGATCACGGAGCCGCGGCCGAAGGTCGGCGGGGTCTCCGCCAGCGGCTCGCCCGGCCGCCGCGCGAACGGCCGCGGGCGGGAGATGGAGTCGTCGACCTCGAAGAGCCGTGCCGCGCTGCCGAGGACGAGTTCGCCACGTCCGCCGTACACGGGCAGGAACGTCGCGATCTCGGCGCGCATCGCGGGGTCCAGGTAGTACGTGCCGGTGCCCTGCTGCGTCGCGGCCCAGTGCGTGAGGTCGACGTACGACGTGTGGGCGACGACGACGTGACTTGGCCCGCCGAAGGCCCACGTCCCGTACCCCACCATCGGCACGCCGAAGTGCAAGAGGGCCGGCCACAGCCCTTCGCGGCTCTGCCGTTCGAACTCGGGCCGGGTCCCCGGCGCCACCTCGAACTCACGCTGCACGAGAATGCTCATGCCGACTCCACTCACCGTAGCCCCCGTGTGACGAGGATAGCCGGGCACACGCAGGCTACGCTTGGCCCCATGGGCAACGACGACTGGACCGAATCGACCGAGGGCGACCTCGACCCGGACCTCGCCGAGGAGGCGCCGTACAGCGCCTGGGACCCGCCGCCACGGGACTGGGTGCGTCCCGCGCTCCAGATATTCGCGGCACTCGCAATGATGGCGCTGGTCGGTGGCGCGCTCGTGGGGCTCCTCGGGCGCTAGCATGCGGCGCGCCCCCACATCGAGGGTCGCATCGAGGAGGCGTCGATGAACCCGCAGAAGCCGCTGCCGGTGGCCACGCCAGAGACGCAGGAATACTGGGCCGGCCTGCGGCGGGGCGAACTGCGCGTGCAGCGCTGCCGCACCTGCAATCGCCACTACTTCTACCCGCGCCCGTTCTGCCCGCACCCCGGTTGCCACTCGCGCGACGTCGAATGGACCACCGTCTCGGGCCGGGGAAAGTTGCACTCGTACGTCATCGCGCACCGCGCCCACCCCGCGTTCGCCGCGCCCTATGTGATCGCCGTCGTCGCCCTCGACGAGGGGCCGAAGATGATGACGAACCTCCTCATCGACGACCCGCGGCCCGAGACGCTGCCCTCAGGCGCGCCCGTCGAAATCGTCTACGAGACAGTGGACGAGGCCGTCACGCTGCCCAAGTTCCGTCTCGTCTAGCGTCGACGCATCGAGGAGGCCCGCATGCCTGACTCCCGCGCCCTGCGCCGCAAGGTCGCCATC
>SCTU01000123.1 GCA_004297315.1 Dehalococcoidia bacterium
TGCCAATTAGTCATTCCCAATGCGTTGCGCCGCGGAGCGTTCGTGAGTTCGACCGGCCTCCGTCGCCGATTCGCACAGTCCCCACCGAGCAGCAGCGAGGCGGGCCGTCGAGGCGCGGTGGCCTTTGGCGACGGTGCGGCCCTGCCTCTCCTCGAGGCGGGCGGGGGCACCTCTGGCGTGACGGAGCCCTCGCCGAACAGGACGTCGGAGATCAGGAGGAGAAGCATCCCGCCGAGCGGTACAGCAGCATGGCCAGCGGCAATGCCCACTGCACGGGAACCAGCGCGCCCCGGCGGCGGTCATCGATGAATGCGTGGCTCATGTGTGGGGGCGATGCGGGCCTTCTTCGCTGCTCAGATTCGGTCGATGGCGCGGTGCCGGTGACGACTACACTCCCGCCGAACCCCGGGTCCTACGCGGGCCTCTAGTGGCCCTCTGGCCGGGCCGCGGGGGGAGGGAGCGCGCGAGCATGTCCCACGAGTACGAGAACCTCATCTGCACGGTCAGCGATGGCGTGGCGACGGTGACGCTCAATCGCCCGGAGTCGCTGAATGCGTTTGGGCCGGGGATGGCGAGCGACATCGGTGCTGTCTTCGAGGAGATGGCCGCTGACGGTGATGTGCGCGTCACGATTCTCACCGGGGCGGGCCGGGGGTTCTGCGCGGGCGCGTTCGTGAAGGATCCGAACACGCATGCGCTGGACTCGGTGGCGGAGGGGGTGATGGCCCAGCGCGGCCGCAGCGCTTTCCCGTGGGACTATCCGAAGCCGCTGATCGGGGCGGTCAACGGCCCGGCGTATGGGGCCGGGCTGAACATCGTCCTGTGTTGCGATGTGATCCTGGCGTCGACGGAGGCGCGTTTCTGTTTCCCGATGGCGCGGCTCGGGATCATCCCCGCGTGGCCTGGCGTCCAGACGCTCGCGCTGTATGTGGGGAAGGGGAAGGCGGCGGAGATGTCGCTGATGGCCCGCCCGATCGACGGCGAGGATGCCTACCGCTGGGGGCTGGCGAACAAGTGCGTGGCGCCCGAGGACTTGATGACTGAGGCTCGCGCGTGGGCGCGGGAGTTCGCCGCGATGGCGCCGGTCTCGTTGCGGTTAATCAAGGAAGAGCTGCACGACAGCTACGAGGCGAATTTCGACCGCAAGTTGAACCGGCTGCGGTTCATGACGGCCCAGGTGACGGCCGACCGTGTGGAGGGCCACGCGGCGTGGCGTGAGAAGCGGCAGCCGACGTTCCAGGGCCGGTAGCGGGAATCCCAACGAGGCCGGAGCAGGCGTGCCTGCCCCCGCCTAGTCCCCGCCGAGCGGCAGCGAGGCCGGGCCGTCGGTCGCGCGGTGGCCCTTGGCGACGGTGCGGCCCTGCTTCTCCTCGAGGCGATCGAATCCGGCGGGCTCTTCGGGGCGGACGGGGGTAACGTAGGTTGCCCACCGTTCGAAGGGTCCCCGCATGGCCGTCAGCGACACCGTCAGGGCGAAGCCGGGGCCGCTGACGAAGCGGCAGTTGACGGTGTTCGGGCTGGTCGGCCTCGCGGGGACCCTTCGAACGGTGGGCAACCTACGTTACCCCCGTCCGCCCCGAAGAGCCCGCCGGATTCGATCGCCTCGAGG
>SCTU01000124.1 GCA_004297315.1 Dehalococcoidia bacterium
GGCCGTGATGGGTGCGGACGTCGTAAAGGTGGAGCCGCCGGGCGCCGGTGATGTCACGCGGAAGACCGGCCCGTTCCCGGGCGACGTCCCCCATCCCGAGAAGAGCGGGCAGTTCCTCTACCTCAACACGAACAAGCGAGGGGTGACGCTCTCGCTCGAGCATGCCGCAGGGCGCGAGGCCGCGTGCCGCCTCGTGCAGTGGGCGGACATCGTCGTCCAGAACTTCCGGCCCGGCCAATTCGCCGAGTGGGGCCTCGGATACGACGAGATCGAGCAGATGAACCCCGGGGCGATCCTGGTCTCGATCGCGCCGTTCGGGCAGACCGGCCCGTACCGCGATTTCCGCGGCAACGAGATCATCGCCCAGGCGCTCGGGGGCATCCTCTACGTGACCGGCGACCCGAAGCGGGAGCCGCTGCGGATCGGCGGTGAGCCGTCCGAGTACTTTGCCGGGCTCTCGGCCTTCTCCGGTGCCCTCGTCGCCCTCACCTACCGCGACATCACCGGTACCGGTCAGCACGTCGACGTGTCGGCGCACGAGGGCATTGCCGTCGCGCAGATGTACTCGGCGCTCTCTTACATCTTTACGGGGAACGAACGCGGTCGACAGGCTGCCTCGCCGCTGTACCGGGTAACCGACGGGCAGGTGGGGGTCTCACTCCGCCAACAGGACTGGCCCGGCTTCTGCGACATGATTGGCCGCCCCGAACTCGTGCAGGACGAGCGGTTCAAGGACATGGCCGCGCGGCGCGTGAACCAGGAGGCCCTGACCGAGGTGATCAGCGAGTGGATCGCCGACAAGAAGAAGCAAGACCTGTACCACCAGGCCCAGCAGATGGGGATGACCTGGGGGTACATCTGCGACACGAAAGACCTGATGGAGTCGCCGCAGTACCAGCACCGCGGCTACTTCACTGAGATCGATCACCCCGTCGCCGGTCGGCTCACCTATCCCGGCATGCCGCTCCGGTGGGGCAGCAAGTCGTGGGAACTGCGGCCCGCGCCACTCCTCGGCCAGCACAACGCCGAGGTCTACGGCGACATCCTCGGATGGAAGGCGGACCACCTCACCCGCATGCGCGCCGCCGGAGTCGTCTGAGCGTCCGCCGCACGCACTCCAGCGCAGTCTCTGTTTTGGATGGACGGTCACACGATGGCACTCCCGCTCGAAGGCATCCGCATCCTTGACCCCTCCCAGGTGTGGGCGGGCCCGACCTGCACGAAGATGCTCGGTGACCTCGGCGCCGACGTGATCAAGGTGGAGTCGGCGCGGCGCATGGACATCGCCCGCGGCGACGCGCGCGCCGTCGCCGGGGGGATGGGCTTCTACCCCGACAACGAGGTCGGCGCGGACCCGTGGAACCGCGAGGGGAAGTACGCCGATCGCAACCGCAGCAAGCGCAGCATCTGCCTCGACCTGACGCATCCGCGCGGCGTGGACGCCTTCAAGCGGATCGCCGCAAACAGCGACATCGTGATCGAGAACTTCCGCCAGGGGGTCATGGAGCGCTTCGGCCTCGGCTATGAGGACCTGCGGAAGGTGCGCCCTGACATCATCATGCTCACGATGGCAAGCCAGGGCGCCACCGGCCCCGAGGCCGCATACGGCTCCTTCGGCATCACGCTCGAGCAGACCGCAGGCGTCGCCTCCATCACCGGCTACGCCGGCGGCGACCCCAGCACCTCGGGCGTGCTGTTCCCGGACCCGCTCGTCTCGGTCGTCTCGGTCGGCCTCGTGCTGGCGGCGATCCGGCAGCGGCGCAAGACGGGGGAGGGCGTCTACATCGACCTCTCTCAGCGCGAGATGACTACCTCGATCCTGGGCGACATGGTGATGGACTACACGATGAACGGTCGCACCTGGTCGCCGCTCGGCAACCGGCACCACGCCTTCGCCCCGCAGGGCGTCTACCCCTGCCGCGGCACCGACATCTGGCTCGCCGTCAGCGTCGAGACGGACCGGGACTGGGTGGCGCTCGCGCAGACGATCGGCCACCCCGAGCTCGCGGTCGACTCGCGCTACTCGGACGCCGCCGGCCGCCGCAAACACCACGATGAGCTCGACGAGTTGATCACCACGTGGACCTCCGGGCGTGACGCGTTCATTGCGATGTCGATCCTCCAGACGGCGGGCGTGCCGGCGGGGGTCGTCGAGAACGGCGAGCACCTGGTGAGCGACCCACAACTCGTCTCGCGCGGCTTCTGGGAGTACAGCGGACACACCCCGGCGGAGGTGCGGCCGTACCTCAGCCGCTCGTTCAAACTGTCGAAGACACCGGGCTTCACTCGCTTCCCCGCGCCCCTCCTCGGCGCGCACACCACCGAGGTGCTGCGCGACGTGGCGGAGATGACCGAGGCCGAGATCGCTGAACTCAACCAGCTGGGCGTCACCGAAAACAACCCACTGCTCTTCGGGGAGTAACCGAGCGCAGGCCCGCGTCTACTGTCCCTCGACCGGCACGGCCTCGCCGCGCTGCTGCGTTCCCGGCAGCGGCCCGTTGATCCGCTCGAAGGCCTCGACGGTCTCCTCGATCCAGACCGCGAGGCCTTCCATGTCGCTTGGCAGCGCGGGCGACGGGTAGGAGACGCGCCCCTCGTCGTAGCGTCCGCGGTAAGCCTCGGCGAACCGCCAGAACTCGGCCGGGTGGGCAATCCCGTACAGCACGTTAACGGCGAAGAAGCGGCGCAGCACCACGTGCATCCGCGCCCGGCCCGTATGCGGCGGAGCCGAGCCCAGCCGTCCCGTCCACCACCAGGGCAGCCATGCCAGATCAGGCTGCGAACGGATCTGTTCGGTCGCGAAGTTCTCAGGCGCGGCAAACAGCTCGGCCACCTCGCGCTCAGACATCGTGGTCCGTCCCGAGGAAGCGTCGAGCGCGGCCCAGCCCGCGGGGTCGCTCGCGAGCACCCGCCTCGCGAGGTCGGGGCGCAGGCAGCCCAGCGCCAGGCCGAAGAAGTACACGTGGTCGATCGCAGACTCGAGGACGGCGAGGTCGACGCCGTCTTCGCGCTGCGCAAACCCGGTGCCCCTCAACTTCGGGAATCCGGACCGCACGCAGAGCGCCCGCACGAGCCAGAGCGGCAGCGGCTCGCCCATGTCCTCTGGGAATGACAGACGGATGTTCGTCATGACGCCGACTGTAGCACTGGTCCACGCCTGGTCTGCCGCCCTGGGCGGCAGACCAGGCTCGCGCTATTGCAGCATGCGCATTCGTGGAAGGAACACGCCGACTGCGATCATCGCGAGGACGAGGATGCCGGCGAGGCCGCCGATTGCCAGTTGCGGCCCGAACAGCTGTGCCAACACGCCCACGATGAACGTGCCGAACTGCACCAGTCCGAACTCCATGAACCACACGGACATCACCCGGCCGCGATACTGCTCCTCCGAGTACACCTGGATCAGTACCTGCCCAAGCGCCATGCGCGTGGCCTGCCCCGCGCCGATCAGTACCATGATCGGCAGCGTGATCCAGTAATTCGTCGAAATCGAGAACGCGAGGATCCCCAGACCGAGCAGCGCGCCGCACAGGATGAACAGCCTGCCGCGCCCGGCCGTCCCGATCGAGGCGACGAAGATCGCCCCCGCGAGCGCGCCCACGCCCTGCGTTGACTGGAGCGCACCCTGCTCGAATGCCCCCTTGTGGAGGACCTCTTTGACGAATCCCGGCAGCAGCATCGTGTACGGCATCGCCACGATGACGATCATGAAGTTGACCGCGAGCACCATCCGGATCACCGGGTCATGCGCGACGTACTTGAAGCCCTCGACCAGGTCCTTAACGCCGCCGCTGCCGCGCCGTCCGGCGCGCCCTCGTGCTGCCGCGATGCCGTCTGCGGACTGCGCGTACGCGTACAGCGGCTTTGTCGGCAGCCGCATGGTGAACGTCACGGCGAGCACGTAGAAGGCAGCCATCGTCCAGAAGACGATCGACGGGCTGACCTCCGCGATCATGAAGCCGGCGACAGCCGGGGCGGTCAACTGCATCAACGTCTGTCCCGACGAGTTGATGCCGATCGCGTTCGTCAACCGCTCGCGCGGCACGATATCGGAGATGAAGGACTGCCGGGCCGGCTGCATGGTGGAGTTCACGATCCCCTGGAGGAACGCGCTGAGGAACAGGTGCCAGAACGCGAGGTGCAGCCCGAAGAGGCCTGCCGCGAGGATGGCGAGGATCGCGGCGTTCACCGCGTTATACCCCTGCGCCAACTGGATCACGGTCTTCTTCGGCGCCCGGTCGGCGATCACTCCGCCGATTGGCGAAAACACGAGCGTGGGCACCGCATTCGCGAGCGCCATCGTCCCCAGCGCCGCGAACGAACCGGTGAGGTCGAACACCAGCCAGCCCCGCACCACCAGCTGCATGTTCATGGAGCCGAACTGGAGCAGGTTCCCGATGTAGAGCATGCGGAAGTTGCGGTCTTTGAGCGCCGCGAACGTGCGGC
>SCTU01000125.1 GCA_004297315.1 Dehalococcoidia bacterium
CGGATGCCGCGCCCGCCGCCGCCAGCCGAGGCCTTCACGAGCAGCGGGAAGCCGATGCGCTCGGCCTCGCGCTTTGCCGTCGCGAAGTCTTCGACGCTGATGTTGTCGGCACCGGGCACGACGGGGACGCCGGCCTCCTGCATCAGGCGGCGGCCGGAGATCTTGCCGCCCAGCGCGCGCATCGCGTCTGCCGAGGGACCGATGAAGACGATCCCGGCCGCTGCACAGGCGTCGGCGAAGCGCGGGTTTTCGGAGAGGAAGCCGTAGCCCGGGTGGACCGCCTCGGCGCCGGTCGCCTTCGCGGCCGCGATGATCTTGTCGATCGCGAGGTAGGACTCGAGCGCGGGGCCGGGGCCGATGTGGACGGCGAAGTCGGCGTTCCGCACGTGGAGGGCGTTGCGGTCGGGGTCGGAGTAGACCGCGACGGTCTCGATCCCCATCTCGCGGCACGTGCGCTGGACCCGCAACGCGATCTCGCCCCGGTTGGCGATGAGCACTCGACGGAACACGCGCGGCCCTCTCCCTGACCCCGGGTGGTGCTGTGGTCAGCGAGTCAGACTGTCATGGCGACTCACCGGCGGCAAGCCGCGCGCGAGACTGCCGGGACCGATCAGGGGTGGTTCAGCCCTCGACCTTGACGATCTGCCAGCCGCCCTCGCCCTTGGCCAGCGTCAACGTGCGGACGGGCCCCGCCTTCACTTCGTCGAACATCTTCGCGGCGTCGGCGGGCTGGACCTTGCCCGCCTTGATCATGTTGTTGACGGAGTCGACCGAGTACTTGAGCTTCACCTTGACGACGGCGCCGGCGTCGCCCTGCTTCGTGCTGTCGACGACGTCGTACCCGAGGTCGGGCGGGAACGGCGTCTTCATGATGTCGTTGAAGACCTGCTCCACCGGCTTCTGCCCGCTGGTGCCGCCCGTCCGGATATTCGCCACGAGAGCGCCGAGGTCGCCGCCGAGGAAGCGGCGCGTCTGGCCAGCGACAAACTGGTCCGGGGTCGGGCCCGAGGCTTGCGCCCAACCTTCGATGAAGCCCTTCACGGCGGCGTCGGCTTCAGGTGCGCCCTTGTTGATGTCGAACTTCTCGGCCTTCGAGCCGCATGCGGCGACCAGAGCGAGCACCAACCCCAGTCCGGCCACCAAGGCCAGGCGTCCCGCCGTCCGGTGCATGTCGTCCCCCCGCGCGCAGTCCACTTAGGTCGGCCAGCCTCTGGCCGGGGGGACTGTACAGCGGAGCGGTGCCTACCGCATCGGCATCCGATGCCTCATCCGCGACGTGATGGCGGGGCAGCGCGGGCGAATCACGGCCGGTGCGCCTGGATGCTCCGCGAATCCCGCTCGTCCACCAGCCGGTCCGCGATCTGGAAGATCGGCAGCGCCCCCAGGTCGTCGCCGGTACGGTCGCGTACGGCGGCCGCGTCGGCTTCCACCTCGCGGTCGCCCACGATCAGCATGTAGGGGATGCGCTGGCCCTGCGCCTTGCGGATCTTGTTGTTCATCCGCTCCGAGGCGTCGTCCACCTCGACGCGTAGGCCGCGCCCGCGCAGGATCGCGCGCACGCGGTGCGCGTAGTCCGCGTGCCGGTCCGCGATCGGGATGACGACCGCCTGCACCGGGGCCAGCCAGAGCGGGAAGTGCCCGCCGGTGTGCTCGATATAGACGCCGATGAAGCGCTCGAGCGAACCGAGGATCGCCCGGTGGATCATCATCGGCCGGTGGTCGGCGCCGTCCTCGCCGACATAGGTGAGGCCGAACGACTCGGGCATGCCGAGGTCGACCTGGACGGTACCGAGCTGCCAGAAGCGGCCGATCGCGTCCTTGAAGTGAAACTCGAGTTTCGGGCCGTAGAACGCGCCCTCGCCGGGCGCGAGCACGAACTGTTTGCCGGCGCCGGTCACGGCCTCGCCCAGCAGGCGCACGCCGCGCTCCCAGTCCTCGTCGCTGCCGATTGCCTTCCCCGGTCGCGTCGCCAGCCGGATCACCGGCTCGCCGAGGCCGAGGTCGGAGTAGACCCGTTCGAGCATGCGGAAGACGGAGAAGATCTCCTCGTCGAACTGCTCCGGCGTGCAGTAGATGTGCGAGTCGTCCTGCGAGAACGCGCGGACGCGCGTCAGCCCGTGCAACACCCCAGACCGCTCGTTCCGGTGCAGACGTGAGAATTCGGCGAGGCGCAGCGGCAGTTCGCGGTAGGAATGGTGCCCGCTGGCGAAGTACTGGCAGTGGCCGGGACAGTTCATGGGCTTCACGCCGAGTTCCTCGTCCCCGTTCTGGAACAGGAACATGTCGTCCGCGAAGTTCTGGTAGTGGCCCGAGGTCTTCCAGAGGTCGACGCCGAAAATGAGCGGCGTGATCACCTCGCGGTAGCCGTACTCCTCGTACAACTCGCGCATGTAGTCGACGAGGCCGTTGTAGAGGATCGTCCCGTTCGGGTGCCAGAACGGCGAACCGGGCGCGACCGGGTCGATGTGGAAGAGGTCGAGTTCGCGCCCGAGGCGGCGGTGGTCCCGCTTCTCCGCCTCTTCGCGCATCTTCAGGTAGTCGTCGAGTTCCTGCTGAGTGGGGAAGAGCGCGCCATAGACGCGCTGGAGCATGGCGTTCTTCTCGTCGCCGCGCCAGTAGGCGCCGGCGACGTGCGTGAGTTTGAACGCGCCGATCTGCCCGGTGGAATCAGTGTGGCCGCCGCGGCAGAGGTCGCGGAAGTCACCGTGGCGGAAGTGCCCGACGGTCGCGTCCTCGATGCCCTCGATCATTTCGAGTTTGTAGGGCTGGTCGCGGAAGATCTCGCGCGCCTGCTCCTTCGGAATCTGCTCGCCGCGGATCGGGTGGTCCTTCGCGACGGACTCCTTCATCCGTGCCTCAAGCAGAGGCAGGTCCTCCGGAGTCAGCGGCCGCGGCAGGTCGAAGTCGTAGTAGAAGCCGTTGTCGACCGGGGGGCCGATGGCGTACTTGGCCTCGGGGAACATCTCCAGGACCGCCTCCGCCAGCACATGGGCGGCGGAGTGTCGCATCCGGAAGAGCCGTTCCTCCGATGGCAATTGGTCAAACGGCACCGCGTGGTCTGACTGGTGGGTCATGCCTGGAACTCCTCGACTCCCGGGTGCGCCGGATACAGCAACGCGCCACCGTCCCGCGGGACGAGCGGCGCGCTCGTGGTTCCACCCGACTTCCCCCGGCCGCGGGCACGCGCGGTCGAGGCTCGAGCGCCCGTAACGAGGGCGTGGCCGCCGCGGGTTCGCCCGCGGGCTCGGGGGTGGTATCCGCCGCCTCGACACCCGGGGCTTCCAGCCGGTGGCCCCGGTCTCTGTTCGTGCGATGGGCGGGGGATCTGTCCCCTTCGACGCTCGTCTGCCGCCCGTTTCGGGGCGAGATTCGCGGGAATCATACTGCGCCCTCGCGGGAACGGCCCCGGCTTCTGCCGCGACCGCTCAAGCGTGAGACACTGGAGAGGTGAGTGGTGGGCGGTACTGGATTCGAACCAGTGACCTCAGCGATGTCAACGCTGCGCTCTAACCAACTGAGCTAACCACCCGGTCCGGTTGCGAGGGACGCAACTCCCTCGAAGGCTTCCGCAGGCTATGGTAGCGCCGCGCGGAGGGTCAATCGGACGCGGGAGTCTCAGGCGGTGCGGCAAGCGTTGACGCGACGGGTGCTCCGCATGACGCGCACGTAAGGTGCGTCGGTGGCGGTGGCGACGGTCGCAAATTCGTTGACACGGGATCGGGCCATTGCTACCGTCCTGCTGCTGCGCGGGCCTCTAGCTCAATGGCAGAGCAGCTGACTCTTAATCAGCCGGTTCTGGGTTCGAATCCCAGGGGGCTCACCACAGCATCAATCGGGACGTGAGCCCGGGTGGATGACGGAGAGTCGGGGGGCGCGGTTCCAGGCACGGGGAAGTGTCGGAATCGGCAGACGAGCGCGGCTTAGAACCGCGTGCCGCAAGGCGTAGGAGTTCGAGTCTCCTCTTCCCCACCAGCCCGGATGCTCGCGGGGGAGCGGACGGGCGACCAGTCAGGGACTACCGAGAGGGGTCGCGCCTCCGGGCGCGAGAAGGTGATCCATGGCGACACTGCTTGAGGTGAAGGATCTAAAGACCTACTTCTTCACCGACGATGGAGTCGTCCGGGCGGTGAATGGCGTGACCTGGCACCTGGACGAGGGCGAAACGCTCGGCCTCGTCGGTGAGTCAGGTTGCGGCAAGTCCGTCACGGCGATGTCGATCCTGAGGCTGATCCCGAATCCGCCTGGCCGGATCGTGGACGGCTCGATCATGTTCGAGGGCCGCGACCTGCTGAAGATCTCGGACGCCGAGATGCGCTCGGTCCGCGGTAACCGCATCGGCATGATCTTCCAGGAGCCGATGACCTCCTTGAACCCGGTGTTGACCATCGGCGCGCAGATCCGTGAGTCGATCACCCTGCACCTCGGCCTGGGGGAGCAGGAAGCGAACGCGCGCGCGGTCGAGCTGCTCGAACTGGTCGGCATCCCGGAGGCGCCGCAGCGCCTGAAGGACTATCCGCACCAATTCTCAGGCGGCATGCGCCAGCGCGTCATGATCGCGATGGCGCTCTCTTGCAACCCGAAACTCCTGATTGCGGACGAGCCGACGACGGCGCTGGACGTGACCATCCAGGCGCAGATCCTGGAGATCATGGCGCGCCTCTCGCGGGAGTTCGGTACGGCCGTGCTGGTGATCACGCACAACCTCGGCGTCGTCGCCCGCTACGCGGACCGCGTAGCGGTCATGTACGCCGGTGAAATCGTGGAGAGCGGCACTGCGGTCGACATCTTCAAGCGCCCGCGTCACCCCTACACGGTGGGCCTGATGGCCTCCGTCCCGCGCCTGGACGCCACGGAGCACATCCGCCTCACTACCATCGACGGGCAACCGCCGCTGTTGATCGCGCCGATCGCGGGCTGTCCGTTCGCGCCCCGCTGCGACTGGGCGATCGCGGACTGCGAGACGATCCACCCTGACCTTGAGGCGAAGGAACCGGGCCACACGGCGCGCTGCATTCGCAACCCACAGACGGACCAGAAGACCAAGGCGCCGGCCAGTGCCGGTGTCGCATAGTCCGGAGGGGGGAGACAGCCATGACGACTCAAACCGCTCCGACTGCCGGCTCGAACGCGCCTAACGGTAAGCCGCTGGTCACGGTCAGCGGGCTGAAGATGTACTTCCCGGTGACGGCCGGGCTCTTCATCCAGAAGAAGATCGCCGACGTGCGGGCGGTCGACGGCCTCGACTTCGAGGTCCAGCGCGGCGAGACGCTGGGACTCGTCGGCGAGTCCGGTTGTGGCAAGTCCACGACCGGGCGGGCCGTGCTCCAGCTCTACCGGCCGACGGCGGGCAGCATCGACTTCGACGGTACCGAGTTGACGGCCCTCAAGGGCGCCGAGCTCCGCCGGTTCCGCCGCCGGATGCAGATGATCTTCCAGGACCCGTACTCCTCGCTGAACCCGCGTATGAGCGTGGGCCGGATCATCGGGGAGCCGATGGCGATCCACGGCCTGTACAAGGGTGCGGAGCGCACGGAGCGGATCCAGTACATCATGCAGGCCGTCGGCCTGAACCCGCTGTTCGTGAAGCGCTACCCGCACGAGTTCTCGGGCGGCCAGCGCCAGCGCATCGGCATTGGGCGCGCCCTCGCGGTGGAGCCGGACTTCATCGTCTGTGACGAGCCGGTCTCCGCGCTGGACGTCTCGATCCAGGCGCAGGTGATCAACCTGCTGGAGGACCTCCAGCAGCAGTTCGGCCTGACGTACCTCTTCATCGCCCACGACCTCGCGGTCGTCCGGCACATCTCCGACCGCGTGGCGGTGATGTATCTGGGCAAGATGATGGAGCTGGCGGACTCGCGCGAGCTCTACGAGAACCCGCTGCACCCGTACACGAAGGCTCTGCTCTCCGCCGTGCCGATCACGGACCCCGAGATCGAACGCAAGCGCGAGCGCATCATCCTGACCGGCGACGTGCCCTCCCCGCTCCGGCCCCCTCCGGGCTGCGTGTTCAACACGCGGTGCCCGATCGCGGTCGACGAGTGCCGCGAGCGCGTGCCGGAGTGGCGCGAAGCGGTCGCGGGCCACTGGGTCGCCTGCCACCGCGTCTAACTCCGTCTCGGAGACAGTCGCGAAGCCCCGCCATCCGGCGGGGCTTCGTCTTGCCTGCGCGCCTACCCGAACCGCCCGGTAGGATGGGGCAGTGGAACAGTCACGCATCCGCAACTTCTCGATCATCGCCCACATCGACCACGGCAAATCCACGCTCGCCGACCGCATGCTGGAGGTCACGGGCGCTGTGGACCCGCGCGACATGCGCGACCAGATGCTCGATTCGATGGAACTCGAGCGCGAGAAGGGCATCACGATCAAGGCCCAAGCCGTGCGGATGGACTACGCCGCCGCGGACGGCGGGCACTACGAACTGAACCTGATCGACACCCCCGGCCATGTGGACTTCACCTATGAGGTGTCTCGCGCGCTGGCCGCCTGCGAGGGTGCCGTGCTCGTCGTGGATGCCACGCAAGGCATCCAGGCGCAGACCCTCGCCAATGTCTATCTGGCGATGAACCTGAACCTCCGGCTGATCCCCGTCGTGAACAAGGTCGACCTGCCCTCGGCGGAGCCGGAGCGCGTCGCGAAGCAACTGACGGACATCATCGGTTTCGATCTGGACGAAGTGATCTTCGCCTCGGCGAAGTCCGGCATCGGTGTGAAAGACGTGCTGCAAGCCGTCGTGGAACGGATCCCCCATCCGACAGGCGAGCGGAACGCTCCGCTACGCGCGATGATTTTTGACGCGAAGTACGACACCTTCAAAGGCGTGGTCGCCTACGTCCGTGTGGTGGACGGCCGTGTCGACATGAGCCGCCGGCTCCGCTTGATCCAGCACGGTTCGCGCTTCGAGCCGGTCGAGATTGGCTACTTCCACCCGGCCCTCACCACCACCGGCTTCCTCGAGGCGGGCGAGGTCGGCTATATCGCCACCGGGTTGAAAGGCGTCCAGCAGACCCGCGTCGGCGACACGATCACGGTCGACGCGGACGGGGCGACGGAGCCCCTCGCCGGTTACCGGCCGGCGAAGGCCATGGTGTTCGCCGGCATCTACCCGACGGACCCGGACCAGTACGGCGACTTTCGCGAGGCGCTCGAGAAACTGTCTCTCAACGACGCGGCGCTGCAATGGGAGCCGGAGACCAGCACCGCGCTCGGTTTCGGGTTCCGCTGTGGCTTCCTCGGGCTGCTGCACATGGAGATCGTCCAGGAGCGCCTCGAGCGCGAGTTCGGCCTCGACCTGATCGCCACTGCGCCGTCCGTCGAGTATCAGGTGACGAAGACTAACGGCACTGAGATCGAGATCGACTCGCCGGCGGAGTTGCCCCCGACCACGGAGATCGAGGAAGTGCGCGAGCCGTGGGTGAAGGTCTCCGTGACCGTCCCGGCGCGCTACATCGGCAGCGTCATGGGACTGGTGGCGGAACGCCGCGGCGAGTTCGACCACACCGAGTACCTCGACCACGCGGAGGACGAGGGCGAGTCGCGGGTGCTGACGACCTACCACTTGCCGCTGTCCGAGATCCTGACGGAGTTCTACGACCAGTTGAAGTCGCGCACGGCCGGCTACGCCGCGATGGACTATCAGTTGGAGGCATACCGGGCAGCGCGCGTTTCCAAACTGGAGATCCTCGTGAACGGCGAGCCGGTGGATGCGTTGTCCTCGATCGTGCCGACGGAGAACGCCGCACACCAGGGACGGAAACTGGTGAGCGCGCTGAAGGACCTGATCCCACGGCAGATGTTCGATGTCCCTCTACAGGCCGTCATCGGCGGGCGGATCGTCGCGCGCGAGACTGTGAAGGCGATGCGCAAGAACGTGTTGGCGAAGTGCTATGGCGGCGACATCACGCGGAAGCGGAAGTTGCTGGAAAAGCAGAAAGCCGGCAAGAAGCGCATGAAGATGCTCGGGTCGGTCGAAGTGCCGCAGGAGGCCTTCATGGCCGTCCTGAAGATGCACGAGTAGCCGAAAGGCCGCCGTCGCACGGCTGCTGTCGCGTGCGCTAGCATCGCCTTCCGCCGGCGAGGAGTGCGAGGGAGCCCCGACAATGCCGCAAGTCGTCGTCGAGCCGCGCATTCGCGGGTTCATCTCGCTCACCGCCCACCCCGAGGGCTGCGCCGCCAACGTGCGCGAGCAAGTCGCGGTCGCGCGCACCGGAATCCCCGGGACTCCCGCCGGGCACATCAACTCCGTCCTCGTCATCGGCCATTCGACCGGCTACGGCCTGGCGAGCGCGATCGTCGCGGCCTTCGGCTACGGCGCGAAGACGCTCGGCGTCTGCTTCGAGAAGCCGCCGGAGGGCGACAAGACCGCTTCCGCCGGCTGGTACAACCTCGCCGAGGTCCATCGCCTCGCGAAGGAGCAGGGCCTCACCTTCCGCACGATCAACGGCGACGCCTTCTCTCCGGAAGTGAAGGCGGAGACGGTGCGGACGCTGCGCGACCAGGTCGGGCCGGTCGACCTTGTGATCTACTCGCTCGCCGCGCCGCGGCGGAAGGACGCGCAGGGCAACGTCTGGAACTCCACGTTGAAGCCGATCGGTGCCCCGTACCACGGCAAGGGCTTCGACCTCCGCAGCGAGGCGGTCACCGAATCCTCGATCGAGGCGGCCACCGACGAGGAGATCACGGGCACGATCAAGGTGATGGGCGGCGAAGACTGGAGGGAGTGGATCACGCTGCTCCACCGCGAGGGGCTGCTCGCGCCGAGTGCGCGCGCCATCGCGTACTCCTACATCGGGCCCGAGGTCTCCTCCGCCATCTACCGCCGAGGGACGATCGGACGGGCCAAGGAGGACCTGGAGCGCACGGCGCACGAACTGCATCGACTCCTGGACGACGGGAAGGGTGGCGGTGCCTGGGTCAGCGTGAACAAGGGCCTCGTCACCCAGGCGTCGAGCGCGATCCCAGCGGTCCCGCTTTACATCGCGATCCTGTTCAAGGTGATGAAGGACCAGGGCACCCACGAAGGCACGATTGAGCAGATGGTGCGCCTGTTCCGCGACCAGATCAGCCCCGGCCATACTCCCGACGTGGACGCCGAAGGACGGATCCGCCTCGACGACTGGGAGATGGCGCCGCCGGTGCAGACCGTGGTCGAGGAACTCTGGAACGAGACAACGACGGAGAACCTGGCGCTGACCACCGACTACGCCGGCTTCAAGGCCGACTTCATGCGACTCTTCGGCTTCGGGATCGACGGCGTCGACTACTCCGCGCCGACCGAGGTCGACCGGCCGCTGGTCTAGCCGCCCTCGCCCAGCAGGTCATCGAGTTCGACCAGGCCGTCCGTCGAGGCGATCCGTGCGCGGATTGCCTCCAGTCGCTCCTGCGGCGCGCCCTCGAGGGCGGCCAGCGCGCAGCGGTACAGCGAGCGTGA